>JAPUIV010000286.1 GCA_027296665.1 Acidobacteriota bacterium
GAAAACGGTGATCAGGCAATCCCGGTTCCTCCGTTGCCTCTGACTTCCGAGATCTCCGAACCATCCACCGGTTCCGCCGCGAAGGAAACCCCTCCCGCGGAGAAGACGCCCGCAGCTGCCGCAATTTCAGTTCAGGAGGAGGAAAGGGTCCAAGAAACGAGTCCGTCCCATACTCCCTCGCCGAAATCGACTCCGGTGATTCCGATCATCGCTTCCGGACCGGCCGGGGGGGGCGAAAAACTGGAGACGGTCACCACGATGCCTCCTTCCCTGCGGGCCGTGGTACAGGTGATCGGGGCGCCGCACCTGGAAAAGATGAGAATCCAGGTACCGCTCATCGCCCTGCACACCTGTGAAGAGAAGGCGGCGGTGGATGCCTTCTGGCATTTGGCCACCGTGTGGGGGAGAGACTTTTTCACATGGTCGGCCGCCCGCGGGATCGTGAACGGGAACGGGAAACCGAAACGGAAGGCATACCGCGACCCGGTTCGCGCCCTCGAATTCCTGCGAAGCGTCCGGCAGCCGAGCATCGGTGTTCTACTTGACTTCCAGCCGTTTCTGGAGAATCCGGTCGTGACCCGGATGCTCAAGGAAATGGTGCAGGAAGCCGAGACCGTCCAGAGGTGCCTGGTGATTTCCGCGCCCGAACTCGACCTGCCTCCCGCCCTCCGGACCCACTGCGTGGTCTTCAATTGGCCTCCCCCCGCCCGGATGGATCAATTCGTGATTCAGAAGATCAAGGGAAACCTCGAGGCAGCCCTCGGCCGGCTCATCCACTTGGACGAGGTCACCCTGGGCGAGATCCTCTCGCAGGTGAAGGAGATGCCGACCCACCAGGCGCAGTTCCATGTGGTCCGCGCCCTCGTGGCGACTTTCCGCCAGCCTTCCTGAAGTTTTCCGGGTCGCGGCTTTCGGGGGATCAGGAGTTCTCGGAGCCCCCCTCCGGGGTCAGGTCTTCCAGGTCGACTTTCCCCTTCAATTCGTCGGTGAGCATCCGAAGGAGGCGCTCGAGGGCGGCCTCTGTCGCCCGGATCCGTTCCCCCGGCGGGTATTCCGCCACGTTCGCCAGGAGGACCCCGTGGTCGATCTTCCCGCTCGGCTCGATCGCCACTTCCCGGAACAGATCGGCTTTTTCGAAGTTGGCCAGGCGGATCAGTTTCCGCAGGCGATCGACCTCTTTGGGTCCCTCCTTGGCAGAAACCCGGGCAAAGAGGTTCTCCACGAGCTTTCCGTACCGGCTCAGGGTCCGCTCCAGCTTGGCATCGATTTCGGAAGACTCTTCCTTTTTTTCCGTCGTGGCCTGGGTCTGAAAGGTGAGAACCTGTGGCCGTATCACGCCGGCGGAAAGAAGGGAATAGAGGGCCTGCCAGATCTCGAAATCCCCTTCACTGGACCGATCGACAACTTCGCGGACGGTACGCCGGCCGTCCACCAGTTTGAAGACGGTCTCTTCCAGTTCCGCGAGGTGCACCGATCTAGCGACTTCCTCTAGTGATTTCGCACGGGTGAGGACCACCTGATCATTGGGAATCTTTTCCTTGACCTGGGTCCACTCGTCGAGCCGCCGGGTCCCCTCCATGATGATGTTGATGACCGTGGTTTCGATTGAAATCTTTTCGGTCGGAGGGTCCCCTTCGAGGAACTCAAAATTTCCCTCTTCCCAGTGGAACAGGGAGTAGACGATCTCGGTGACCTGGCCGCGAACGGCTTCCCACAGCTTCGTAGGAGTGAGTACCCTGAGACGAACCAGGCTCTTCCCCAGCCGTGTCTGGCTGCCGACCATCGGATCGGCCCGCTTCAACTGTTCGGAGGTGACCAATCCGCGGGCGAGAAGGTAGTTCCCCAGGCGGTCTTCCGGGGCGGAGGACCGGGCGAAGACGATCTCGCCTTTCTCCCACTCCACCGTTTTCGTGACCCCGCTTGCCCGACAATGCAGGGCCCCTGTCTTGCGGTTGGAGTTGATCATCAAGAGAATGTCGGAGAGGGGAAAGATGTCGAGACGTCCTGACAGGTCCGGGTCGCTCATCGGGAACCCCCTTTACCAGCATTCCCTAAGAGCACTTGCTTGCGATCCCGAGAACCAGGAAAGCCCAGAGAAGGCGGCAGATCTCGAAGTCCTTCAGGGGCGAGGCACTGCAGATCTCTTCCAAGGTCCGACTCCTTTCGAGGTGGGATAGGAGCGTCCATTCATCGAGGGACAACGTGACGCCCTTCGTCAGTTTCTCTATTTGATCCGTGTTTTGATAACTTGTTTCAAGTCCTCCCACTGCCTCCCAGATTCGCTGCCAGTTCTGGATCTCCTTGATTCCTTGAATGATGATATCGCCGGTGCTGATCTGGAGCGTGATTACTTCCTCAGTGGGGAGAGGTCCCATTTTGAAAGAGTACATCCCTCCCGTCCAATGAAAGATGCTGAGGAGAATCCCTTTTACCTGTTCAGTAACCCCCTCGAGCAAACCTTCAGGCCGGATGATCCCGAATTCCACAAAGAACGTTCCCATTCTTTTCTTGGTGCCAAGAGATACCTCCGCAGCCTTGAGGAGGTTTGCCAGCGACACCAACCCTTGGCGAAAAAACAGCTCTCCCAGACGGTCCTGGGGGTCATTGGAAGTGGCGAAGATAGCGCGACCCTCATGGAAGTAGACGGACTTCTCCACCTTTCCGTTCACCACCTTGAAAACGCCTGTCTCACCCGTTTGGCTGATCTGTCGAATGAGGGCTGGGATGGTCTGGCCGGAAATCTCCCCTTCAATTTCCAGTTGCGTCACCAATTGGTCCATCAGTTTTCTAGCCTCAACAGGGTTAAATTTATGACTTCAGTAAGCGTCGTCAAGGTGAACCGAAAGGACCGCAATCATTGGCCTGGCAGGAAACAGCTATCAGAAATGAAGTTCCGAAGGTCCGTGATCTCATGTCATCGACCGCGATACGGGCCGCAGGTCGGTGTACCTTGGCAGGATCTTCCGGATCGGAGTCCCGGGAAAGGAGATGGTCAGTTTCAATTTCTCGCCCTTTCCCTCGATGCCGATGATCGTTCCCACACCGAGTGTCGGGTGATGCACCTGTTGCTTGAGGAAATAGGGATGCCCCGTCGATCGATCGGCCGTTACCCACCCCTGTTCCCTCAACGGTGCTGCCGTCATCTTCGCCTTCGGAGCGGTCCGGTCCAGGAGCAGATGGGCGGGGATCTCGTCGAGAAAACGGGATCGGATCCTCGGTTCCGGCGCGCCGCGGATCCTCCGTGTGGCGGCATGGGTCAGGAAGACGCGCCGGCGGGCTCGGGTCAATCCGACGTAAAAGAGCCGGCGCTCCTCCTCGATCCCGCTGTCGGAGTCGAGGCTGCGGGCGTGGGGTAGGAGGTTCTCCTCCATGCCGACCAGGAAAACGGCGGGAAACTCGAGACCCTTGCTGGCATGAATGGTCATCAGGACGACCCTCCCCGCCCCCCGGTTGATATCGGTCTCCCCGATCAGGCTGGCCTGGTCCAGGAACAGTTGCAGGCCGTCCTCGATCCCGTCGTACTCGGCGATGCCGGAGAGCAGTTCATTGATGTTCTGGATCCGTTCCTCCGCCTCCGTCGCCGGGCAGGAGGCGCGCAGGTACTCGAAGTAGGAGACCCGATCCAGCAGAGACTGCAATGCCTCTGCCGGTCGTTCCGGGACGATCCCGTTCCGGATCTCCTCCATCAGGGTTCGGAAGGCGGCCAGGGCGCGCCGGGAGCGGGCGGGCAATCTCTTCTCTTCCAGGCAGCGCTGCAGGGCGTCCCAGAGGGGAATCTCTTCCCGTTTCCTGGCCTCCTCGAGGCCCATCCGGGCGGCGGGACCAATGGCCCGGGGCGGCACGTTGAGGATCCGGTTCAGGCCGACATCGTCGGCCGGGTCGAGCAAGAGGCGCAGGTAGGCAAGCATGTCCTTCACCTCCCTGCGTTCGTAAAAACGCACCCCCCCGACCATCCGGTAGGGGATCCCTTCTCGATTGAGGATCTCCTCGAGAGGCCGGGACTGCGGATTGGTCCGGTACAGAACGGCGCATTCCCCTTCCGGCATTTCCGCCATCTGCCGCCGGATCGATTGCACCACCCACACCGCCTCCTCCCTGTCGGTCGGCGCTTCGAACAGGTCGAGCCGTTCCCCCTCCTCGTCCTCGGTCCACAAGGTCTTGCCGAGCCGTTCGCGGTTGCGGCTGACCACGGCCGAGGCCGCCTCCAGGATCCTGCGGGTGCTCCGGTAATTCCTCTCCAGCTTGATGACGCGGGCGTTGGGAAAGTCGACGGAGAAGCTGAGAATGTTGCCGATGTTCGCCCCGCGAAACCCATAGATCGATTGATCCTCGTCCCCAACGACACAGATATTTCCCCAGGTTCCAGTCAACCGTTTCACCAGGAGATGCTGCGGGCGGTTCGTATCCTGGTACTCGTCCACCAGGAGATGGCGGCACATCCCGGCGTATTTCTTTCCCACCGCATCGAAGTTCACCAGCAGGTGCAGGCTCTTCAGGATGAGGTCGTCGAAGTCCATCGCCCGGGCCCGCCGGAGCCGTTTCTCGTATTCCTCGTACAATTGCGCCAGAAGGGCGCTCCCCGGGCTCCGGTTCGCGTCCGAATATTCCCCGGGACCGACCCCGAGGTTCTTGGCGCTGCTGATCCGGGCGGAGATCTCCTTGGCCGACCAGGTATTCTTCGCCTCCTGGTTGGATCGGAGGATGTCCCGGATCAGGGCGATCTGATCCGCGGCGTCATAGATCACGAAGGAGTGGGGATAGTCGAGATGATGCGCTTCCCTGCGCAGGATCCGGAGGCAGAAGGAGTGGAAGGTGCGGACCTGGAGACCTTGGGTGCCGGTCCCGGCGAGATTCCGGATCCGCTCACGCATTTCATCCGCCGCCTTGTTGGTGAAGGTGACGGCGACGACCTGGTCCGGTTCCGCCTGGCGGGAGGCGATCAGGTGGGCGACCCGGTGGGCGATCACCCTGGTTTTTCCCGAGCCCGCGCCGGCCAGGACCAGGAGCGGCCCCTCGCCGTGCGTGACGGCCTCTCTTTGCTGTTCGTTCAATCGATCCAGAAGATCCGGTTCCACGCCCCCTCCGGAGCTGTTCTCAGGTTTCCAGCGTCCTGCGCAGGATTTCCCGATTGTAGGCGTTGATGACCTCGCGGTGGGAAATCATCCCCAGCAGCCGGCGCGGGTTGTCGGGGCTCACGACGACGATCTGGTCGAGATCCTTGATGGCGAATTTTTCGATGGCGGTCCAGAGGTTGTCGTCGGGGGTGAGACGGCTCACCGGTTCCGAAGCGATATCCTTGGCCAGGAGGAGGTCCCGGATCTCCTCCTCGAACAGGAGGTCTCGCAGGTTGTCGAAGGTGATGATCCCGGTCATCTCGCCTTGGGCATCGACCACGGGGAAATACTGGACCCGGCTGGTGGTCACGATCCGCAACAGTTCCCGGAAGGGGGTCGCCTCGGATAGGGTCTTGACATGTTCGGTCATCGCCTCGCGAACCTGGAGGGACTGCATGATATTCACGTCCCGTCCTCCCTCGAGGTGGATCCCTTTTTTCTTGAGTTTCGTGGTGTAGATGGAATCGGGAGAGATGGCCCTGGAGACCAGGGTGGCGGTGATGCAGGTGATCATGATCGGCAGGATGATCCGGTAGTCATTGGTCAACTCGAACAGGATCAGGATCGTGGTGATGGGGGCATGCGCGGTCGCGGCGACGACAGCCCCCATCCCGACCGTTGCGTAGGCGCCTCCCGGCGCCGTGATGGAGGGGAAGAGCGTGTGGATCATTGACCCATAGGATCCTCCCACCATGGCGCCGATGAACAGACTCGGCGCGAACACTCCCCCCGATCCTCCCGATCCCAGGGTGATGGAGGTGCCGATGATCTTCATGACGGCAAGAACCAGCATCGAACTCCAGGCGAGTTTGCCTAGAAGCGCTCCTCCCATCGGTCCGTAACCATTTCCGAAGATCGGCGCGTACCCCGCGACGAAAGAGTGGTCTATCAGGACCAGATAACTGATCCCCAGCAGGCCGATGAGAAGGCCGCCGAAGGCGGGTTTCAGGATTGAGGGCATGCGCAGGCGGTCGTCGAAAAATGTTTCCGACCAGTACAGTACGGTGATGAAAACCCGGGCCACGATTCCGCACAGGATTCCCAGCAGGGCATAGAACAGGAACTCCCAGCCGGAAAGGAAATTATAGGAGGGGATGAGGAAGGTCGGTTCATTGCCCATGAGGGCCCGCCCCACGGCGGTGGCGATGGCGGAGGATATGACAATGGGGGAGAAGGTGCGGATGGTGAAATCGCCGAGAATGATCTCCATGGAAAAGAGCACTCCGGCGAGAGGAGCGTTGAAGGTGGCGGCGATTCCCCCCGCCGCTCCGCAACCGACCAGGATCCGGATCCTCCGGGCCGGCATGTTGAAAATCTGTCCCAGCCAGGAACCGATGGAGGACCCGATCTGGACGATCGGTCCTTCCCGTCCGGCCGATCCGCCCGAGCCAATCGTGAGGGCCGAGGCGACGCCGCGCAGGAGGACGGTCCGGATGCGGAGAAGCCCGCCTTGCCGGGAGACCGCCTCCATGACTTCGGGCACTCCGTGCCCTTTCGCCTCCGAGGGAAAGAAGGCGGAGAGAGGGCCGACCAGAAGCCCCCCCAACATGGGAGGCACCAAAACGAGGAAGATGGGGAGGGAGCTGGTTCCGAGAAGGGCGCCGAAGGCCGATAGGAATGTGCCGCCCCAGAGCAGATCCTGGATTCCGGTCACGGAGAGGCGGAAAATCCAGGAACCGATACCCGCCAGGGTGCCGATGACCACGGCCAGGGTGATCAGGGGAATCTGCTCGGCGCCGGTGAAGTAAGCAAAATACTCTTCCAGCCGCTGTTTTATCTTGAGCCCGGAGCGCATGGGCCGGCGGCCGGGATCTTTTTGGGGTTCTCGCAAAACCTATTCCACGGTGACGCTTTTGGCCAGGTTCCTCGGCTGGTCG
>JAPUIV010000287.1 GCA_027296665.1 Acidobacteriota bacterium
AATCTTCACACCTCCTGCCGGTTCATTCGCGGGGTGGGGCCGGCCCGGGCGAAAAGCCTGGAGCGAGCCGGGATCATGACGGTAGAGGATCTTCTTTTCTATCTGCCCCTTCGATACGAGGACCGATCCCGATTCACCGAAATAACCGCATTGAAGCCGGGTGAGCCGAAAACGATCGAGGCCAGGATCGGAAAGGCGAAACTGGTCCGAACTCGCAAACGGGGCTTCACGATCCTGCAGGTCTCCCTGACGGATCGATCGGGAGAGATCCGGGCGATCTGGTACAACCAGCCTTTCCTGCGCAACATCCTTCTCGAAGGACGCGAGGCTGCCTTCTTCGGCGCGGCCCGGGTCGCCCGACGGGGAAGGTCCGAACTCGTTCTGGAAAACCCCAAATTCGAGATCCTTTCCCCGGACGACCCCGAAAAAATTCACACCGGCCGCGTGGTTCCCATCTATCAAAGGATCGGTCCTCTGAGCCCCCGCCAGATTCGCCGAATCCTTCATTCGGTGTTCCTGGCGCTTCCTTCCCGGATCTTCGATCCCCTGCCGGAAGAGGTGCGGCTGCGGTATGGCCTTCTCGACCGGGTTACCGCCTTTCGAAATGTCCATTTCCCCCCCGGCCCCCCGCAGGAACCTTATAACCGGGGCACATCACCCGCCCACCGCCGCCTGGTGTTCGAGGAGATGTTCCTCCTGCAGTCGGGCCTCGCCATGCAAAAAAGGGTTCGGCGGCAGACGGTGCGGGGAAGGGACTATTCCACCACTCCCGAACTTCGAAGGAAGCTCAGATCGATCCTTCCCTTCCGGCTTACCCTTGCCCAGCGGCGAGTCCTGAAGGAGATCGTCGGCGATTTACGGAAACCGAGCCCGATGAACCGGTTGCTTCAGGGAGAAGTGGGATCGGGGAAGACGATCGTGGCCTTGCTGGCAATGTTGATCGTGATCGAGAACCGGTACCAGGCGGCCCTGATGGTGCCGACCGGGATCCTGGCCGAACAGCACTACCTCACCATCAAGAAATACCTCCGGGGAAAAGGGTACCGGGTGGAACTTCTCACCAGTTCCGTGAAGGGAGTGAAGCGCAAATTGATTCTGGAGGGGATTGCCTCCGGCATGGTTCAGATGACCATCGGGACCCATTCACTGGTTCAAGAAAAGGTGCGGTTCCGCCGATTGGGAATTATCGTGATCGACGAACAGCACAAGTTCGGGGTCCGGCAGCGCGGCCGTTTCCAGGAAGGCGGGGCCTTTCCCGACACCCTGGTCATGACCGCCACCCCGATCCCCCGCACCCTCACCTTGACCGTTTTCGGGGATCTGGACCTTTCGATCATCGACCAGTTGCCTCCCGGACGCCGGCCGGTCAGGACTTTTCTCCGGGAGGAAAAAGACAGGCCTTCCATTCTCGAATATGTCCGGCGCGAGGCCAAACGGGGCCGGCAGGCCTATATAGTCAGTCCCAGACTGGAAGAGACCGGCCGCAGCCGCCTGCGAGCTGCCCGGACCCTCATGCAGCAACTTGCCGATGGCCCCTTTGCCGGCCTCTCCATCGCCCTGTTGCACGGCCGGATGAAACCGGAGGAGAAGGAGAAAACCATGGCCGGATTCGCCTCCGGCCGTACATCCATTCTGGTGGCCACGACCGTCGTGGAGGTGGGAATCGATGTTCCCGGAGCGACCATCATGATGATCGAAAACGCGGAACGGTTTGGCCTGTCCCAGCTTCACCAGTTACGCGGGCGGATCGGGAGGGGAAAGGTGGGCGGGGTTTGCATTCTCCTTACCGGCGAGGAGGCGAATCCGGAGGCGCAGATCCGATTGCAAAAATTGGTTGATTCCCATGATGGCTTTGTCATTTCGGAGGCGGATCTGGAATTCAGGGGGCCTGGAGAACTCCTGGGAATGCGGCAGTCCGGCGTCCCGGACCTCTGGTGGGCCCGTGTTCTGCGCAACCGGGATCTTCTGGAAAAGGCGACGGAGGCTGCATTCCTCGTCTTCTCGGGGAATCAGACTGATAAGGAGGGATCCGAGGGCTGGGAAAGGTATGTCGAGGAACGCTGGCAACGGAAATTCGGCCGGATCCAGGTGGGATGATCCCGGAGTGATTCAGGATCCCAGGGTGAAAAGATATTTTTTCAAAACCTCGATCTGCGCGGCCTCGTTCCCCTCCAGGATGTCCGGGGGGCCCGAATCGGCGGTCGAGAAATAGCCGGGCATCCGGGTGCCGGGCTGCAACGCCTGGGGATCGAGCAGCCACTCGGTGATCCAGTCTGGCCGCAGGCGCTGGCCGGCAAGGGCGAAATCGGGCGCCCATCCCGATGGGGGGCCTTCCGGTTTTTTTGATCCCTGCTGGTGGCAGCTTGTGCAATTGAAGTAGTCCCGGGAGAACAGGGTCAAGGCGGCCTGCATCTCCGCCGGTCGCATCGGTTCTTCGGGGACCGAGGAGAAGGGGAATGAAACCTCATCGGCCAGCGCGAAGTACCGGGCCAGGATCGTCGCCTCCCGGTCGGAGAAATGGAAGGTGGGCATTCTCACGCGCAGCCAGGGTCGGATGGTGTTGGGTGCCTTCAGAAACCGGAACAGCCAGTCGGGTTGGACCTTGGATCCTTCCCGGTACAGGTTCGGGGGCGCGTAGGCGCCCACTTCTTCGGGGGTGATCCCCTCCTTGGGAAGCTCCCGGGCCAGGGAGGCCTGGATGTCCCCTCCCTTGCCCTCGAGGATGTGGCAACCCCGGCAGTTGAATCGTTTCACCAGGTGGCGCCCTGCCTCGACCGCTTCCTCGGTGGCCGAAAGGAGTTTGGCGTTCCGGGGACGCATAGATTCCTTCTGCTGCCCGAGAAGCATTGTGACGATATCCTGGGTCTCGTCATCGGTGAGGGCGAAATCGGGCATCCGGAGCTTGCTCTGCCAGGCGACCTCCCTCTTGAGATCGAAGATCCGGGAATCTTTCATTTTTTGATACAGCCAGTCGTGGACCGTATGAGGAATCTCGAGCGCGCCAAAGTCCAACTTGCGCACATTCTTGTGCCCGATTTCGGATAGTTCGACGCCGACCCGCTGGGCGGTTTCGAACCCGTTGATCTCATGACAACCAGCGCATCCATAATTGGAAATCAGGCGCTCTCCGACAATCAGTTTCTTTTCCAGGGGGGAAAGGGAACCGATCCGTTGGTCAGCCTGGTCCTTGGTGAGCTCGCGTCGAAAATAGATCTTCAGGATCTCATCCAGAGCCTTGCTACGCTCTGCTGGGGTAATTTCCGCTGGCGCCGGACCCATCGTTCCATCCGGATCCCGGAGTGACATGAGGTAAGCGGTGAGGTCAGCCGACTCGCGCCGGGAAAGCCGCAAGTCGGGCATGCGCGTGGCGGGGTGGTAACGGCGGGGATCCCGGAGCCATTGGTACAGCCAAGGGGCGTTCACCTTTTCCCCGACCCGGCGAAGGCTC
>JAPUIV010000288.1 GCA_027296665.1 Acidobacteriota bacterium
TGCACGCGGAGGATATTGCGGCCAACCGGAAGATGGGATCGTTGGGGGCAGAGCTGCTGCCCGATGAATGCCGGGTTCTTACCCACTGCAACGCGGGCGCCCTGGCAACCGCCGGGTTCGGAACCGCCCTGGGAATCGTCCGCGCCGCAGTGGAAGCTGGAAAACGGATCGCCGTATTCGCCGATGAAACCCGTCCTTTCCTCCAGGGATCGCGGTTGACGGCATGGGAGCTGGCCAAGGACGGGATCCCGGTCACCATCATCACCGACGGTGCCGCGGGGCAGTTACTGCGGCGCGGCGAAGTGGGCGCGGTGATCGTGGGAGCGGACCGGATCGCCGCCAACGGCGACGTCGCCAACAAGGTTGGGACCTATCCCCTTGCGGTCCTCGCCGGACAGCACCAGGTGCCTTTCTACGTGGCGGCGCCGATCTCCTCCCTGGATCTGAGCATCGCCAGCGGCGACGAGATCCCGATCGAGGAAAGGAACGCCGAGGAGGTCACTCACTTCGATGGAAACCGGGTCGCCCCGGAAGGGATCGAAGCCCGCAACCCCGCCTTCGACATCACCCCGTTTCCCCTGGTCACCCGCATCATCACTGAAAGAGGGATCGCCCGCGCGCCCTACACCAGCAGCCTGAGGGCGCTGGCCGGGGACGACCCCGGCCCGGCCTGAGAGTCTCTCCATGCGGATCCTCGGAATCGAAACCAGCTGCGATGAGACCGCCGCCGCCGTGGTGGAGAACGGGAAGACGGTGCTGTCCAGTACGGTCTTTTCCCAGGTGGAGGTGCACAAGAAATTCGGCGGGGTGGTACCGGAGCTCGCCTCGAGACACCACTTGGAAAGGATCGGCCCCTGCATCCAGGCGGCGATGGAGACAGCCGCGGTCGGTTTCCGGGACCTCGACGGCATCGCCGTAACGAACGGACCGGGTTTGGTGGGTCCCCTGCTGGTGGGAGTGTCCACCGCCAAGGCAATCAGCTTCGCGCACCATCTTCCCCTGCTCGCGGTGAATCACCTGGAGGGTCACATCGAATCGGTCTGGCTGGAACACGGTGAGATTCCCCTTCCCGGTCTCGCCCTGATCGTATCCGGCGGGCATACCTCCCTGTACCGGACCCGCGGCCCGGGTGATTACCGGATTCTCGCGGAGACGCGGGACGACGCCGCGGGCGAGGCCTTCGACAAGGTGGCGAAATTGCTCGGATTCGACTACCCCGGCGGACCGATCATCGATCGGCTGGCGCGGCGCGGAAATCCCCGGGCGGTGCCGCTCCCGGTGGCCCGGATGTCGGATGGGAGTCTCGATTTCAGTTTCAGCGGGATCAAGACGGCGGTCCTGCGGTATTGCCAGGCGAATTCCATCAAGCCCCAGGATGACCCCGACAATCCCTCGCAACAGGTGCTGGACCTGCTTGCTTCCTTTCAGAGTACGGTTGTCGAAAACCTGATCCAGCGCGTCCGCAAGGCCGTCCGGATCGAGCGGTCGGCGTCGGTGCTGGTGTCGGGAGGGGTGGCCTGTAACAGCCTGCTCCGGGAGAGATTCAGAGAGCTTGCCCGCAAGGATCGATTCCGGTTTTACTGTCCCTCCCCGGATCTCTCTCTCGACAACGCCGCGATGGTGGCGGCCGTTGGCGCCCGGCATCTCCGGGAAGGCCGGATCGCGGGGCTCGACCTCAACGCGGAGCCCAACCTCCGGCTGGGCAAAAAGCTCGACCGGCAATCCCGGCGAAAACGACCATGAAACCGGAACGGATCCGAAACTTCTCCATCATCGCCCATATCGATCACGGCAAATCCACCCTGGCCGATCGGATCCTGGAACTGACCGGGGCGCTCACCGACCGGGAAATGTCAGCCCAGGTACTCGACGATATGGAACTGGAAAAGGAACGGGGAATCACCATCAAGGCGCGTTCGGTGGCGCTCCGGTACCGGGCCAAGGATGGCAAGGAATATCTTTTGAATCTCATCGACACCCCCGGGCACGTCGATTTTCCTACGAGGTTTCCCGGAGCCTCGCCGCCAGCGAGGGAGTATTACTTATCGTCGACGCATCGCAGGGAGTGGAGGCCCAGACACTCGCGAATACCTATCTCGCCCTGGAAAACAACCTGGACCTGATTCTGGTGATCAACAAGATCGATCTGCCGAGCGCCGATGTGGATCGGGTCCGCGCCCAGGTGGAAAACGTCATCGGGATCGATAGCTCCGACGCCTTGCTCGCCTGCGCCAAGGATGGGCGGGGAGTGCCCGAGATCCTCGAGGCGATCATCCGCCGGGTGCCCGCCCCCCGGGGGAATCCCGCAGCGCCGCCCAAGGCATTGATCTTCGATTCCTGGTATGACCAGTACCGGGGAGTCATCGTGCTGGTTCGAGTCATCGATGGGTCGATCTCCACGCGCATGCGCGTCCGCTTCCTGTCAACCGGGCAAACATTCGAAATCGAGGAGGTCGGGATCTTCACTCCGAAGATGCGTCCCACCGACCGGCTATCCACCGGAGAGGTCGGCTACCTGATCGCCGGGATCAAGAATCCTGAAGATATCCGCATCGGGGATACCGTCACCGACGATAACAATCGCACTTCCGATCCCTTTCCCGGATTCCAGGAGATCCAGCAGATGGTTTTTTCCGGGATCTATCCAACCGACAACACGGAATTCGAATCGCTTCGGGAAAGCATGGAGAAGCTTCACCTGAATGATTCTTCCTTCACCCTCGAGCCGGAAACCTCCATCGCTCTCGGGTTCGGTTTCCGCTGCGGTTTCCTGGGTATGCTTCACATGGAAGTCATCCAGCAACGGCTGGAGCGCGAATTCGGTCTCGACCTGATCCAGACCGCCCCGAACGTGCGATACCGGGTCACCGGAAAGGACGGAACCCGTGTGGAAATTTCGAACCCCTCGAAACTCCCGGACCGGCAGTCGATCGCCCTCCTGGAAGAGCCCTTCGTCAACGCCACCATCCTGACCCAGCCGGAATATATCGGCGGCATCCTCAAGCTCCTCGAGGGGCGCCGCGGCACGCAGAAAGAGTTGCGGTACATGACACCGGAACGGGTTTTACTCAGTTATGAACTCCCACTCAGCGAAATTGTTTCCGACTTTTACGATCGGTTGAAATCGATTTCCCGCGGTTATGCCTCGTTCAATTACCAGGTCAGCGGTTGGAAACCCTCCGATCTCGTGAAGCTCGATATCCTGGTGAACGGAGAACCGCTGGACGCACTTTCGATCATTCTCCACCGCGATAAGGCCCACGTTCAGGGCCGCCAGTTGGTCAGCCGCCTCCGCAAGGTCATCCCGCGCCAGATGTTCGAAGTGGTGATACAGGCCGCCCTGGGGAGCAAGGTGATCGCCCGGGAGGCGGTAAAAGCCGCGCGAAAAAACGTTCTCGCCAAATGCTACGGCGGAGACGTCACCAGGAAACGGAAACTGTTGGAAAAACAGAAGGAGGGGAAGAAACGGATGAAACGGGTCGGCCGGGTCGACATCCCCCAGGAGGCCTTCCTGACCCTTCTCAAGCCCGATTGACCAGGAGGGAATTCACGATTTCGTAAATTACGAAATAAGCCCTGGTAAATCACGAAATGAGCCGTTGAAGGGAACCCATTTTAATGGTAGGATGGATTCAATTCACCTGAGAGAATTGAACATGCTCAATCGTTCCAGGAACGGAAAATCTATCGTGCGGGACTATTTCGAGGCCGTGTTGATCGCGGTCATGTTCGCCCTCTTCGTGCGTACTTTCGTGGTTCAGGCCTACCGGATTCCGACCCCTTCCATGGAGAACACGGTCCTGGTGGGGGATCATCTTCTCGTGAACAAGTTTGCCTACGCCTCCGCCCCCACCATGGTGGGAAACCAGATCCTTCCCTTCCGGGATATCCGCCGCGGGGACGTGATCGTGTTCAAATTCCCCGATGAACCCGAAAAAGATTACATAAAACGGGTGATAGGCCTGCCCAGGGAGACCGTGAAGCTGGTCGATGGCGAGGTGTATATTAAGGAGGAAGGCAGCGCGGAGTTCATGAAACTGGAGGAGCCCTACGCCGTCCACAAATACCCCCAGTACTTCCCCGCCCCCTATGACAATTTTGGTCCCCTCACGATCGCCGAAAACCATTATTTCGCCATGGGAGACAACCGGGACGACAGCAGGGACAGCCGGGACTGGGGGCTGGTGCCCCGGGACCATATTCGCGGCAAGGCCTTCCTGATTTACTGGTCTTACGAATTGGAAACCAACACCCGGCCCGCCCATGCCTTCTCCCATAGAATCGCCAGGAGCCTGAAAAACGTCGGAAACCTCTTTTCCCGGACCCGCTGGGACCGCACCATTAAAGTCATCCGATGACCTTCCCGGCTTGACAGACCCTCCCTTACTCCTTAAATTTCCTTATCAGAATGATAACCAAACGGAACCGCGAGCGGGGTGAAGGGCGGATGGGAGCGGTGATCTCGCTTCTCATCCTGGTATGCCTGATCTACCTGGGATTCAAGTACATTCCCGTCATGGTCAACACCTATTCATTCCGCGATTACATGGAAGAAGAGGCGAGGTACGCCGCGATACGCAAGGGAGACGAGGAGATCCGGAACCGCCTCTACGAAAGGGCCAGGGAATTGACCCTTCCTGTGGAAAAGAGCAATATCCAGGTTCAACGCAGCAGGAGCGAGGTTACGATCTCGGTGAAGTACATGGTTCCGATCGAGACTCCCGTATTCACCCACCGGTGGGAATTCACCGAAAGAGCCTCCGCCCCCTTATTTTGAATCACGCTCTCCTCCGGAGAAGAGAACGGGAAGAGACGGGGATCGAGGCGATCACCTTTCCCCCGTCCACCACTGCGATCCGCCCCCGCACCACCACGGTGTGAACGTGATTAACCCCGAAATGATACGCCAGGTGCCGGTGATCCGGGATGTCGAGGATGAGAAGATTCGC
>JAPUIV010000289.1 GCA_027296665.1 Acidobacteriota bacterium
CTGAAGATCTATCCGGACATGGACGCGATCGGCGAGTACAAGACCTTCAAGAACACTTACACCGAAACCGATTTCACCCCCACGCACCGGGAGTCGGTCGAGTCGCTTCTCGACAGTCTGTACGGCCAGCTTCTGGAAGGAATTGCCATGGAGCGGGGGATGGAGGAGGCGGAACTGGCGAAGACGATAGACCACGGGCCGTTCCTGGCCAGCGAGGCGGTCGAGGAGGGTTTCGTCGATGATTTACTCTACCACGATGAGGTCAAGGACAAACTCAAGGAAAAGAACGGCGGTACCCTGCCATTCGTGACCCTCCCGAAATATCTGAAAAGACACCGGCCGGGGGCCAGGGGAAAATATCGGATCGCCCTGATCTATGGAGTCGGAACCATTATCCGCGGCGAAAGCGGTTACGACTCCTTTTCCCACGAACAGTACATGGGCTCCGTAACGATTGCAGGGGCGATCCGAAAGGCAGGCGAGGATCCTGAGGTGAGCGCCATCGTCTTCCGGATCGACAGTCCTGGAGGCTCGTCGCTGGCCTCGGAGTTGATCCGCCGGGAGGTGGAACTCGCCGCCGCGGAGAAGCCGTTGGTCATCTCGATGTCGGACCTGGGGGCCTCGGGCGGCTATCTCGTCGCCATGCCGGCCAATCTCATCCTCGCCCAGCCAGGCACCCTGACCGGCTCGATCGGGGTGGTCGCCGGAAAGTTCAACATGAAAGGTTTCTACAACATGTTCGGCCTGACCAAGGGGATCATCAACAGGGGCCGGAACGCCTCCTTTTTCTCCACCTATCAGAGCTTCACCAGCCACGAGCGGGAAGTTTTCAAAAAAATGATCGGCTCGGTTTACGACGACTTCGTCACCGGCGTGGCGGAGAGCCGGGGAATGGAATGGGACGAAGCCGACCGGATCGCCCGCGGCAGGGTCTACACCGGCAAGGACGCCCTGGAACTCGGCCTCATCGACGAACTGGGCGGCCTCGAACTGGCAATCCAGCGGGCCCGGGAACTGGCCGAGATCCCGGCGGATGCGGCGGTCCGGATCGAGGTCTTGCCGCGGCCGAAGAGTCTCATGCAAAGCCTGAGGAAGGGGAACATTCACCTTCCACCCAGCCTGCGGGCCTGGATCCGGCTGGCCGGCGAGCTGCCAATACCGCCCGCGGACCAGACCGATCCGTTCGAATTGAGGATGCCCGAACCGACGAACATCCAATAAGGGGGGATTCGGAAAGATGGCCTGGATCAAGTGGGTGAATGAGGATGAGGCGTCCGATGAACTGGGCGAGATCTATCGATCGGTGGCGGGGAAATCGGGCAGTGTCGACAACATTCTAAAAATTCACAGCCTCAACCCCGCATCGCTGCGCGGTCATTACGATCTGTACAGGTCGTTGATGTACGGCAAGTCGGAGTTGACCCGGATTCAGAGAGAACTGATCGCGGTGGCGGTCTCCCGGGCCAATAATTGCCATTACTGAATCACCCATCACGCGGAGGGACTCCGCCGGCTGACCCAGGATGAGGCGATGGTGGCGGCAGTGGAGAACGGCCGCCCCCATCCGGCGATTTCCGGGCAGGACCGGGCCATGATGGAGTTCTCGGTTCTTCTTACCCGGCAGCCGGACCGGGTCCGGCGGGAAGATCTCGAAAGCCTGCGCCTCCACGGCTTTTCCGACCCGGCCCTCCTCGATATCGCGCAGATCGCCGCCTACTTCAACTTCGTGAACCGGATGGCCCAGGGGCTCGGCGTGGAACTGGAGCCGCGCTGGGGAAAAGAGGATCGATGAAAGATTTTCGTTCTCTGCCGGAAACTTTAGTTGTATAATGAAAGTCTTAAGTTTTTCCCGCGGGCCCCTACCCTGCGGATTTCAACTGGTGGTGACCCATGAACGAAACCCAGGATACCGCCGCTTCCTTCGCGGAGACCTTGCATAAGGAACCGATCCGCCACCTGCACCTGCCTCCACCCCCCTCGGTGACACGGGAAACCAGCCTGAAGGAAACCATCGGGAAGATGCGGGAGAACAAGTACGGCGCGGTTCTTATCTTCCAGGCGGACCGCCTGGTCGGGATCTTCACTGAACGGGATGTTTTGATGAAACTGCTTGGCAAGAATGTCGATTACGGGCAGCCGGTGGAACGTTACATGACCCCCGATCCCCGCGTTCTCGGCCCCGATGATAGCCTGATCGACGCCATCCAGTTGATGACCGAGGGCAACCTTCGCCACATCCCGATCGTCGATCCGGATGGTTGCCCGGTCGCCATGCTGGGTGCCCGGGACCTCGTCGACTTCATCGCCGAACACTTTCCCGCCGAGGTTGTGAATCTCCCGCCCCGGCTCCACCAAACGAGTATCTCCCGGGAAGGAGCCTGAAAACAGACATGGGGACCAAAAACCCGGCAACACGGAAACAACCGAAAATTGAGAAACGGGAATCGGCCACCGTGAGGTTCGTCGGCGATTCCGGCGACGGGATGCAGGTGACCGGCGGCCAGTTCACAATCTCCGCCGCCATCTTCGGCAACGACCTCAGCACCCTTCCTGATTTTCCCGCCGAGATCCGCGCTCCCGCCGGCACCCTGCCGGGAGTGAGCGGATTCCAGGTCAATTTCAGCGCGCACGACATCCGCACCCCCGGCGACAACCCCGACATTCTGGTGGCGATGAACCCGGCCGCCCTCAAGATGAATCTTGCCGATCTGGAACCCGGCGGGATCCTGATCACCAACCGGGACGCCTTCACCCCCGACAACCTGCGCAAGGCGCGCTACCAGGTCGATCCGCACCTGGACGATTCCCTGTCCTCCTACCGCCTATTCGACCTGCCGCTCACCTCCCTGACGGTGAACGCGGTGCAGGAGGCGAACCTGAAGAAACGGGAGGCGGAGCGCTGCAAGAACTTCTTCGCCCTCGGCGTGCTGTTCTGGATTTTCGATCGGTCCCTGGAGCATACCCGGAAATGGATCGACACGAAGTTCGCCAAACGGCCGGAGATCGCCAAGGCCAACCGGCTGGCGTTGCAGGCCGGCTACAACTACGCCGACACCACGGAGATCTTCACCAGCCATTACCGTGTCGAGAAGGCGAACCTTCCCCGGGGGAAATACCGCAACGTGACCGGCAACCAGGCGACCGCCCTCGGCTTCCTGGCCGCGTCCCACCTCGCCAATCGGCCCCTGTTCTACGCCAGCTATCCGATCACCCCCGCCAGCGACATCCTGCACGAACTGGCCAACTTCAAACAGTTCGGAGTGAAAACCTTCCAGACGGAAGACGAGATCGCCGCCATGGGCGCCGCCATCGGCGCCGCCTTCGGCGGCTCGCTCGGCTTGACCGGGACCAGCGGCCCCGGCCTCTGCCTGAAGAGCGAGGCGATGGGGCTTGCCGTGATGACCGAACTGCCCGTCGTGATCGCCAATGTCCAGCGATGCGGCCCGAGCACCGGGATGCCGACCAAGACCGAACAGTCCGATCTCCTGCAGGCCTTCTTCGGCCGCAACGGCGAGTGCCCGGTGGCGATCGTCGCTCCCGCCACCCCGACCGACTGCTTCCAGATGGCGATCGAGGCCTTCCGGATCGCCGTTCGCCACATGACTCCGGTCATCTACCTCTCCGACGGGTACCTGGCCAATGGATCCGAGCCCTGGAAGATCCCGGCGGTGGACGATCTGCCCCGATTCCCCGTCGAATTCCGCAGGGAGGGGAACGGGTATCAACCCTACGCGCGCGATCCGAAGAGTCTGGCCCGGGCGTGGGTCATTCCGGGAACTCCCGGGATGGAGCACCGGATCGGCGGGCTCGAAAAGCAGGACCTCACCGGCGAGGTCAGCTACGATCCCGAGAACCACGAGCGGATGGTGCAGTTGCGTGCCGAGAAGGTGGCGCGGATCGCCAACGATATCCCCCCGGCGGAGGTCTTCGGGGCGCCGGAGGGGGATCTGCTGCTGGTCGGATGGGGCGGCACTTACGGGGCGATCACCTCGGCCGTCGAGGAGGCCCGGAAGGAAGGCGCCTCCGTATCCAGCGTTCATATCCGGTATCTCAATCCCTTTCCTCCGAATCTCGGGAAGATCCTCTCCCGGTTCAAAAGGATCCTCGTGCCCGAGTTGAATCTCGGACAGCTTCTGCTCCTGATCCGGGCAAAATTCGCCATCGACGCCGAGGGATTCTCCAAGGTGCAGGGAAAACCGTTCGGGATCGGCGAAATCAAGAAAAAGATCCAGGAGTGCCTCCCATGAGCCGTGTCGCCAAGATCGGAACTTCCCCCAGTCCCCCGGCAAACATCGAGCAGCCGCAGACCGCTCCCAAACTGACCCGTATGGATTTCGCCTCCGACCAGGTCGTCCGCTGGTGCCCCGGCTGTGGCGATTACTCGATCCTGGCGCAGACCCAGAAGATGATGCCCGGTCTTGGAGTGCCGAAGGAAAACATTGTCTTCATCTCCGGGATCGGCTGCTCCAGCCGGTTTCCCTACTACATGAACACTTACGGGTTCCACTCCATTCACGGCCGGGCGCCGGCCATCGCCAGCGGCCTGAAAGCGGCGCGACCGGAGCTCTCGGTCTGGGTGGTCACCGGGGACGGAGACGGCCTCAGCATCGGCGGCAACCATCTGATCCACTGCATCCGCCGCAATTTCGACATCAACATTCTGCTGTTCAACAACCGGATCTACGGGCTCACCAAGGGGCAGTACTCCCCCACCTCCGAGGTCGGGAAACGAACCAAGTCGAGCCCGGTCGGGTCAATCGAGCAACCGATCAACCCCCTCTGCATCGCCCTCGCCGCCGAGGCGACCTTCGTCGCCCGCACCATTGACGGCGATCCGCGCCACCTCTCCGCCATGATCGAACGAGCGGCGCGGCACAAGGGGACTTCCTTCGTCGAGATCTACCAGAACTGCAATATCTTTAATGATGGAGCGTTCCGCTCGTTCACAGATCGAACCGTCCGGCAAGATCGGATGCTCTACCTGGAGCACGACAAGCCGCTGATCTTCGGGAAGGACCGCCGGAAAGGGATCATCATCCGTGATCTCAAACCCGAAGTGGTGACGCTCGGCGAGGATGGGGTGACCGAGGAAGACCTTCTGGTCCACAATGAGGCCTCATCCCAGGCAACCCACGCCTACCTCCTGACCCAGATGAATTACCCGGACTACCCGGTGCCGGTC
>JAPUIV010000029.1 GCA_027296665.1 Acidobacteriota bacterium
TGCTGTGGAATTGGAGGTTGTTGTTGGGCGTTGGGTTGTTCCGGAGGCGGGGTTCGTGTTTCTCCTGTTTGCCGTGGTGGGGGCGGGTCATCCGGCCCTGGACGTTCCGGCAGGGGATAGGTCAGGGGAGAGCTCGGCCACGGAACTATCGGTCAGGGATGGCGATTTCTGGGAGAAGGGAAGATTCGATTGGCGCCGGCGGCGGTCCTGATGAATCGCCCGGAGGTTGGATCCGATCCAGCGGTAGACGTTGTTGGAGCGCAGGGAGATTCGCATGGCCCTCATCCTTCTCTTCTTCTCCTCCGCCGGAAGTTCCAGGGCGCTTTTGATCTTCCAGGCGAAATCTTCCGTGTCGTAAGGATTGATCGGGAGAGCCAGGTCCATATCCTCGTGGGCGCCGGCAAACTCGCTCAACAGGATGACGCCCTTTTCCTCCACCTGGCAGGCGATGTACTCCTTCGCCACCAGGTTCATGCCGTCCTGCAGGGAACTGATGATGGCAAAATCGGCCAGCCGGTAGTAGGCGGCGATATCGACCTGGGTCAGTTTTTCCGAAATGTGCAGGACCGGTTTCCACCTTTTCCCGCCGTACCGCCTGTTGATCTTTTCGATCCGTTGGAAGACCCGCGCCCGGAGCTCCTGGTAGGCCTTGATGCGGGTCCGGCTCGGGGCGCTGACCTGGATGAAAGTCATTTTCCCGCGGAATTGGGGATAATTCTTGAAGAAGAGATCGAGGGCCGCGAGCCGTTCGAGGATCCCCTTGGAGTAGTCCATGCGATCCACGCCGATGCCAATGAGTTGTCCCTGCAGTTCGGGGCGGGCCAGGAGACGTTTCATCCGTTTCTCGGTACGGGGGGAGGTGGCGAAGGCGTGGAATTGCCTTTCATCGATGCTGATCGGGAAGGCCCCGAGTTGAATCATCCGCCCCCGGTAGGAGATGGTCCGGCGATTCGGATCGATCCGGGCGTCAAGTTCACGCGATACGCACTCCAGGAAGTTGTCGCAGAACTGGTCCAGGTGAAATCCGAGAAGATCGCAACTCAGCAAACCTTCCAGGAGCTGAACCTTCTGGGGAAGGATCCGGAAATGTTCCCAGGCCGGCCAGGGAATGTGCCAGAAGAGGGCGATGCTGGCCGCGGGAAGCCGTTTCCGGATTTCCCCGGGCGCCAGGGCCAGGTGATAGTCCTGCAGCCAGATGATCGGATCGCGGTGGCGAGACGCTTCCTGGACGGCGACCCGGGCGAAGAGCCTGTTGGTCTTCCGGTAGGCCTCCCAGTATCTCCGGCGGAATCGAGCCTTTTCCACCAGCATGTGGCATAGCGGCCAGAGAGTCTGGTTGGAAAAACCGTTGTAGTACCCCTCCACGTCCTCGGGGTCGAGCCATACCCGCCGGAGCATGTAGGAGGGATCCCACGGGGGAACTCCTATCCGGTCCTCCCGGTCCACGGTCCGGCGATCCGCCTTGCCGCTGCCCCAGGCAACCCAGACACCGGCGAGGGCCTGCATGACCGGGTCGAGGGCGGAAGTCAGACCGCCGGCGGGTTGTTCGCAACGGATGCCGGAAGGGGAATCCTGGTGGATGTAAGGTTCGCGGTTCGATACCAGGATCAGCTTGGTTCCACCAAAGGCGGCCCGGAACTCCGTTTCCACCCGCTTAGGGGTCCAAAGGTTCACGCGGACTCCTGGTCAGTTGTCCCGCCTTCGGCCCCGGGACGGGTCCTTGTACATGTACATGATCTGATCCTTGCGGATGAAAAAATTGGGGGGTTTGTCCCGGTTAATTTTGATACAATGGCGATCGTAGTACTCGATCCATCCACGAATCTCCTCCCCGTCGAGAAGTTTAACAACCATCGGTGTTTTTGATTCCATCTGCTTGACCAGGTAGTTCGTCTCCGCGTTGGTCTGTTCGGGCGGAGAACTTTTCGGGCGGGTCAAGCTGGGACTGAACCGGGTTCGGTAGGTTTTGAGCTTGGGTCGGATCAATTTGCGGTTCATTGATGTATGCCTCCCCCTCCATGCGGGGTTTCCCCGGGTGGATTGGGTGCTGCGGTTGGAGCGGAACCTCCCGGGGAGGGAACGGCACCCTCCATCAAATAATCTTCACGAAAGGAGGTTCCTTGTTGAAACTGCCCTCATTCTATAGGAATCCGGGAACGATGTCAAAAAGGCCGGAATTCATCCCCTGGAAGGGTCGGGAGGCCGTTTGGCCCCTGGCTCGATGCGAATGTCCAGGTCAATGGAGGGGAATCCTTCCCTGTACAACCGGGCCAGGCGGAACGCCGCCTCGCCGGCCAGCCAGAGGGTGAGGATCAGGATACCGCAACCGATGATCAGGAGAAGGAGGTGGCCGTCCCGGTGGAAATCCCGGATCTTGAGGATCATCGCCGTGATCGTGGTGAGAAACATGAACAGCATCGGCAGCAGGGTGTACAGACTGGGCCGTTTTCTCTGGATCAGGTAGACCGTGATCGCCAGCAACACGAGGCAACCGAGGACCTGATTGGTGGTTCCGAACAGCTCCCAGAGAACCATTCCCGCCGGTTCCCCGTCGATCCGGTAATAGGCGAAAAAACCGATCACGGCCACCGCCAGCAGTGACGCGACGAATCGGTTCCCCAGGACCGGCAGTCGAAGAGTCTCGCTCATCTCGGTGATATTGAACCTCAGAAGGCGTGTGGCCGAGTCGAGTGAGGTCAGGGCAAAGGAGACGGCGATGAAGGCAACGAACCCCTTGGCCAGGGGAAGGGAGACGCCCAACTGGTGGATGAATAGCCCGGCCCCATCGATGAACGCCCCGAGTTTCTCCGTGAGGTTTCCGGCAATCTCCCAGTCGCGGTAATGCTCCGCCCAGGCGCCGGGTGAGGCGAACCCCGCCGTGCAGGCCAGCACCGCGATGAGGCCCAGCAACGATTCTCCGATCATCCCGCCGTACCCGATGAAAGTTGCGTCGGTCTCCCGGTCCAGCTGCTTGGCGGTGGTCCCGGAGGCGACCAGACCATGGAAACCGGAGATCGCCCCGCAGGCGATCACGATGAACACGAAGGGAAAGATCGGAGGGGCCCCCGCCGGGCTCGGTTGTATGGCGGGGGCCTGGAATTCAGGGCCCATGAGAAAGAAGCCGGCGTACATGGCGGCCAGTCCCAGGTACAGAAGAAAGGAGTTGATGTAGTCGCGCGGTTGCAGCAATTGCCACACCGGCAGGACCGAGGCGAGAAAGCAGTAGACCAGGAGAATCAGGTTCCAGGAACCGGCGGAGATCCCGGTCACCGGCAGGCGAAGCCCTACTGCCACGATCAGGAGGGACAGCGCGAACGCGCCGGCAGTCAGGGGGCCGAGGCGGAACCGCCGGCGGTAGGAGAGGTAGCCGACACCGACCGCGAGGATCATCAGTGAGAAGGTGGGAAGGACCGCCTCCGGGTGAGTGCGGGAAAACAGGCCGGATATCACCAGAATGAAGACACCCATGGCGAAGGAGATGAGGAAGAAGATCAGGATATGGAACATCGTCTTGGCGCGCCGGCCGATGATCGCCTCGGCCACCTTCCCCACCGAAAGGCCGCGGGCCCGGATCGAGATCACCAGGGCGCCGAAATCATGGACGGCCCCGATCAGAATGCCGCCGAAGAATACCCAGAGGAGTCCCGGCAACCAGCCCCAGATCACCGCGATCGCCGGGCCCAGCATCGGCGAGAGGCCGGCCACCGAGGCGAAATGATGGCCGAACAGGACGTAGCGGTTGGCGGGAACATAATCGATGCCGTCCCGGAGTTCGTGGGCCGGCGTGGTCCGGTCCGGACGCAATTGGAAGACGTTCCGGGCGAGGTGCTTGGCGTAGAGATGGTAGGCCAGGAAGAATCCGATCAGGCAGAGAATGGTGACGCCGACCGCTCCCATCACGGATCCCACAGGCCGGTGCTGAAGTAACGTTCCCCGAGGTCGCTGAACACGGTGACGATCTTACCAGAACGATGGCGCCGCGCGATCCGCAACGCTCCGGCCAGGTAGGCGCCGGAGGACTGTCCGACGAACAGGCCCTGGGAGGCGAGGAGCCGGCACATCCGGAAGGCCTCTTCCACGGTGACGGAAATCTTTTCGTCGACCACCGAGGGATCGAAGATCTCGGGCACCAGGTCGCCGGGATCCTCCATCGGTTTCAGTCCCTCGATGCCGGGAAACGACTCCGGGACCACCTGCAGGATCCGGATTTCGGGACTGTGTTCCTTGAGGCGGCGCCCCACGCCGGTCAAGGTTCCGCCGGTACCCACCCCGGCGACGAAGTGGGTGAGCTCGCCATCGACCTGATCGAGGATCTCCCCGGCGGTCGTTTCAAAATGGGCCTTCCAGTTATTCTCGTTGCGGTACTGATCCGGCATGTAATAGCGCTCCGGATCGGCTTCGCGCCGGCGGTGCGCTTCCCGGATCGCCTCGTCGTATCCTTCAACCGGATCGGTGAGGATGATTTCGGCGCCGTGTGCCTGGATCCGTTTCTTCCGTTCCTCGCTGGCGTTCCCCGGCATGACGAGTTCCACCTTCTGCCCGAGAATCGCTCCGATCATGGCGTAGGCGATGCCCGCATTTCCGGAGGTGGAGTCGAGGATGGTCCGGTCGGGTGTCAACTCTCCCGACAGCCGGGCCTCCAGGAGCATCCTTAAGATGGGACGGTCCTTGATCGAGCCTCCCGGATTCATCCACTCCGCCTTGGCGTGGATCTCGGCATCCCCGACCGATTCTCCGGGAACCGACACCCGCACCATCGGCGTGCCGCCGATGAGCCTCAGGGCGGGAAACCGCTCCAGAAAGGGACGGTACCTTCTGTCTTCCATCCTTACGAAGCGGTCGCCGAGGGGACGGCGCAGAACTGTTCGTAATCGATGAATCCGGGAAACTCGATCCCGCTCCGGCAGTAGGCGCACTCCGGATTTTTCCGCAGTTTCAGTTCGTGGAAGGTGGCTTTCAGGGCATCATAGGCGAGTAACCGGCCGATCAATATATCTCCGATTCCCAGGATGATCTTGATCGTCTCCACCGCCTCCAGCAAGCCGATCACGCCGGGAAGGATGCCGAGAACTCCCGCCTCCGCGCAGGAAGGGGCCATATCCGCCGGCGGCGGTTCCGGGTACAGGCACCGGTAGCAGGGACCCTTTCCCGGCCAGAAGACGGTGACCTGACCCTCGAAACGGTAGACGCTGCCATGCACGTTCGGCATGCCAAGCAGAACGCTGGCGTCGTTGACCAGGTACCTCGTCGGGAAGTTATCGCTCCCGTCGACGATGACATCGAACGGTTCGAAGATGCGGGCGACGTTCTTGCTGGACAGGCGTTCGTTGAAGGTCTCCACCTTGAGCCGGGGGTTCAAGGCCAGGAGGGTGGTCTTGGCCGATTCGGTCTTATCGGTCCCCACCCGGTCGGTGGTATGGAGGATCTGTCTCTGCAGATTCGACTCGTCAACGACATCGAAATCGCAGATCCCGATGGTGCCGACGCCGGCGGCTCCCAGGTAAAAGGCCGCGGGGGAGCCGAGACCGCCCGCCCCGATCAATAGAACCTTTGCTTCCAGCAGCCGTTTTTGACCCTCTTCTCCCACCTCGGGGATGGCGAGGTGGCGGGCGTAGCGCTGCCGCTCCCAGTCGCCGAGCACGGCGGGGGTCTCACAGTCCCGTCCCTCATCCTTCCACCGGCGAAACCCGCCGATGAGTGAGCTCACCTGCCCGTACCCGAGGCGGCGAAGGCTCTCGGCCGCAAGGAGGGACCGCGTTCCGCCGGCGCAGAACAGGACGACCGGAGTATTGCGATCCGGGATTCTATCCTCGATTTTCAGTTCCAGGAATCCCCTGGGGATATGGATCGCGCCGGGTATCGATCCTTGGCGGAATTCATCCATCTCCCTGACATCGATCAGGGAGATCTCCGGTGGTCCCGAACGCATCTTCGCCAGTTGTTCCGGCTCGATCTCGGTCAGCTCTTTCCTCAGATCGGCCATCAACTCCTGGAATGTCTTGGCCATGGTCTACTCCCCGGGGCGGTTCTTTGTACCCCCCGCAATGGCGGGGATAATCGATATCACATCCCCTTCTTTAATCTCGGAATCGAGTCCGGCAAGATACCGGGCATCCTCCTCATTGATGAACACGTTCACGAAACGCCGCAGCTCCCCGTTCGAGTCGCAGATCTGCTTCCGGATCCCGGCATGCTGCGATTCGAGGTTTTCCAGTACCGCCCGGAGGGTGTTCCCGGAGCCCGGGACTTCATCCATCCCGCCGGTGAATTTCCTCAGCGGGGTGGGGATTCTTATCTGGCTCATCGCCCCTTCACCTCATATTGTTTGTTGTGGGCGGGGATCTCGACCCCCTCATCCCGAAAGGTGCCATCTCGCAGTATCCAGCTCCTGAATTCATCCAGGCCCCGCGCGGAAACCGACAGGATCAGGTAGGAGTATCCTTCCCAGGCCCTTTCCTGATCGAACGCCGAGGGGAGGCAGGGGTGATCGGGATGCGAGTGGTAGATCCCGACAACCTCGGTACCCGCCCGGGCGGCGTCCGCGTCGGCCCGGCGGAAATCGGACGGATCCATCTCGTAGCGGTCGCGGGATCGTTCCCGGTTGAGGTTCTTGGCGGCAACGACCCGGCGCACCTCCCGCCGAGCACCCGATGCGTTTCCGATCAGGAGACCGCAAGCTTCATCCGGGTACCGGCTGGTGACATGCGCGGAGACCTCTGCCAGGTGGATCTCCCCCATTCGCAGCATTTTTCACCTATCTCTTCTGGTGTGAAACCCTGGAGTACGCCCTAAGGACGTGATTATAACACGATTGATTGACAGAGAAACTCGGGCTTGCCTACAATTCCGGTGGGCCCGGGCCCGATCGCCTTCCTTTTGGGGTGCCAATGGCTGTTTCGGAGGAGGAACCGTCGGACGGGGGGAGCGGAAAATCGGCGCCTGCCCGGCGGTACTTTAATGGAGGAGTTGCGCCGGCGAGGTTTCCCCGTCTCCGGCTGTCCATACTGGCCTTTCTCCTGCTGTCGACCCTGTACGCCATCCACACCCTCAGGAAGATGGCCCGGGAGGATCGCGTCACGGTGCTGATCACCGCCTTTCGCGCCGTGGGGTCCGGCGTGGAGAACTCGGTTCTGGAGGAACTCACCGATCGGGTGGCAACCAGGGTCTCCCGCCTCTCGCAGGTCCGGATGGTGATTCTCGACCGGAACGGCGGGACTGATCCTACCGCCACCGTCCAACTGTCAGGGGTGTTGTCGCTCGAGGGGGGGGAGATCCGGGTCGAGGTCCGTTTGCGGGCCCTGAGCGAAACCGGCAGGTCGGCGATTCATACCGCCCTCGGACCGGCCGACCGGATCGAGACCTTGGCCGATTCGATCGTTCAATGGATCGGCGAGAACTTATCCCTTTCCGGGTGAAGGGAAAGGAGGATCGGAAAATTGGTGAAGATCGGGCCACGCAATCCCTTGAACCGGCGGGCTCGGATCCGGACCCGGATCCGTATCAGCACCGCCGGGGAACCGATCCGGATGGAAACGGTCGACCTGGGCCCCGGCGGCGCCCAGTGCCTGTCGCCGCAGTCATTGCCCATCGGCGGCTCCTTCCCCTGCCGGGTCTGGTTGGGGGAGGGGGCGGACGATGCCTGGGTCGAAGTCGTGGCCCGGGTGGTGCGTTCGGAGTTCCGCCAGGATGGATTCCACATCGGGCTGCAATTCACCGGTCTGAACCGGGCGATCCGGGAGACCCTCAAGAAATTCCTGGACCGGCAGGAACGGAAAGTTGAAGAGGATCCCCCCTGATGTGGACCGAGACGGTGACCATGGATGGCGTTCGGCGGGCTGCGGTGGAAAACCGCGGCATCCTGCACCGGACACCCATAGTCGGATCGAAGACCCTGGGCGAGATCGCCGGATGCGAACTTCTCCTGAAGCTGGAAAACTTTCAGAAGACCGGTTCATTCAAACCCCGCGGTGCCTTGCACAACATCCGGAGCCTGCCGGAGGCCGACCGCCGGCGGGGGGTGGTCACCATTTCGGCGGGAAACCATGCCCAGGGGGTCGCCTTTGCCGGAGCCGTTCTCGGCGTTCCGACCACCGTGGTCATGCCGGAAACCGCCTCTCCGGTCAAGGTCCGGGCCGCCAAGGGCTACGGCGCCCGCGTGATCCTGCACGGGGACGTTTCGGCCGCCTTCGAAAAGCTGGACGAGATCCGCGCCCGGGAAGGCCTCGCCTACGTTCACGCCTTCGACGATCCCCTCACAGTGGAAGGCCAGGGGACGGTGGGACTGGAGATCTGCGAGGAGGTTCCGGAATTCGACGCGGTGGTGGTCGGGGTCGGGGGCGGGGGATTGATCTCCGGGGTCGCCATGGCGGTGAAGGCGATCCGGCCCCGGGTCCGGATCATCGGTATCGAACCCGAAGGGGCCCCGGCGATGTTCGAAAGCCGGAAGAAGGGGAAACCAGTCCGGCTGCAGCGGCCCGATACGATCGCCGACGGTCTTGCCCCGCCCTTCGTCGGAGACCTGAATTTCGAGATCTGCCGGGACCTGGTGGATGACCTGATCCTGGTCGGCGACGACGAGATCCGCGAAGCGGTTGGCCTCCTCTTGGAACGGGGAAAGATCCTGGCGGAACCGGCCGGGGCCGC
Organism: Acidobacteriota bacterium; assembly: GCA_027296665.1. Taxonomy (GTDB): domain Bacteria; phylum Acidobacteriota; class Polarisedimenticolia; order JAPUIV01; family JAPUIV01; genus JAPUIV01. Next base: position 8,644 of record JAPUIV010000029.1, read on the forward strand.
CGGCCTCGCGGCGCTCCTCCGCCGCCGGACCGGCCTGCCGGAAGGGGCCCGGGTGGTTTGTGTGGTGAGTGGAGGGAACGTCGATCGAAACCGATTGAGGGAGATCCTTTAAAAGTCCAGGTAGGTTCCCGTCCCTTTTTCCCGGGCCAGTTCCAGGATCCGGCCCGCCGTGGCGATGTCATAGATGGCGAGACCCAGATTCAAGCAGAGTATCCGTTCCACCTCCGATACCCGGCCAGGTACCTTTCCCGCCTCGATTCCCCCCAGATCGGCATCGATTTCCGGCAGTTCGAGGAAGTAGCCCTCCTCCCGCGTGCGCAGAAGCTGCGGGATATCGTCGGTCACCAACCGATCGACGCCGCGCATCAACTCCGGTTTCCAGTAGGCATCGTAATCGAGGGCGATCCCGAGGGCCCCCTCCGCCAACCAGGCGAGCTCGATGACCGGGTCGGGATTCTTGCGGATCGGCGCCGCGGTGATGATGATATCGGCGCCATCGACCGCTTCCTCCGGACCTGGGTCACCGCGCCAATCAATTGCAGGATGAAGAGACCGCATCTCCTCGACGAACTGGCGCGTCCGTTCCGGCTCGATGTCAAAGGCATGCACCCGGCGGAGGGAAGGATGGGCCAGCCGCAGCGCCTCGATGTGGGTTCTACCCTGCACGCCGCAACCCAGGATCGCCAGGGTTACCGGTTCCTTGCGGGCCAACCGGCGGGAGGCGACGGCCGAGGCGGCGGCGGTGCGCATGGCGGTGATCCAGGAGCAGTCCATTACCGCGATGGGGAGGCCGGTCTCCGGATCGTTCAGGATCAACAGGCCGGTGATGTAGGGTAATCCCCGGGTGGGATTGTCCGGAAAGCCGCCGACCCACTTGATTCCCGCGGTGTTCCGGTCGGGAAGGTAGGCCGGCATGGCGTGCAGGAAGTTGTCGTTGCCCGCCTTTCCGGGGTGCACCCCCGGTTTGGGCGGCATTTCCGCCCGCCCCAGCCCCCTGTCCTTGAGGGCGAGGGCGATCAGATCGATGATCTCCCCCATGCCGAGTCCTATCGATTCGATGTCCGACCGGGAGAGGTACAGGAATTGATTTTTGAGACGATTTTTGGCTGCCATGATCGGCACATTCTAGCACTCTTCCTCCCTTGATTCTCCGAGGTGGCTCGTGTTAATCTCCTCGGGTGTCATGAGCAAAGAGACTCTTTCAATAACCGACAATCGCACCGGCAAGGAATACGA
>JAPUIV010000290.1 GCA_027296665.1 Acidobacteriota bacterium
TACCCCATCCGCCGGTTGGTCAATCCGACCGCCCCGGCAACTACATCCTCCAGGCTCGGTTGGGGGATCGACCAGGAGACCCAGTCCGAACTCAACGTCTCCAGATCGGTACACCAGATTTTCTCATTGAAGGGGATCATGAAGTGTTGGGCAATCCCCGTGCCGAAGGTCCGCAAGATCCATTCGCGGAAAGAGAAGGAATCGTTCCGGCCCGGTGCCTTTCCATGGACGGCGATGAATCCGAGCAGGCAATCCCGGATCACCTCCGCCGGCAGGCCGTGGGTGTTCGCCTGGAAGGGATAGTCGGTGAAGGTGCCATGCGAGAAAACAAACGACTTGCGGGCGATCGGTACGAAGCTGTCCCGGATCATCGGCTCGAGAAGTGACCGGATCCCGTCGGTGCGGAGGTGGAGCAGGTGGCCGGTGAGATCGAAGACGTACCCGTCGCGCCGGATCGAGCGGCACAAACCGCCGACCCGGTCCTCGCGCTCCAGGATCCTGTAGGGCCGGCCGGATTCCGCCAGGAGGCGCCCCGCGCTGAGTCCCGCAAGCCCGGCTCCCAGGATCAAGACCATTCCGTCTACCCTCCTATTTGCGCACCGCCCGCAGGAGATAGGTCATCGTCATCACCGCCGAAAGACCAACTGCCACCAGAAGCCAGGTCGATTCGCGTGGCCCCACAATGAGGTTGACCAGAGCCACGAGACCGAGAAGGAGTCCACCTGAATAACTCAGCATCACCACCCGCCGGGGAGACAGTCCCCGGGCGGCCAGACGTATGGCGAAATGGTCCGGGCTGCCCCGCAGGATCGACCTCCCCTTCCACCACCGCACCAGGCTGACGAAAAACAGGTCGAAAAGAGGAATCCCGAGGATTAGGACCGGGGCGAAGTAGGCAATCCGGTTGTGGCTGGCGTAGCGACCGGTGATGCTCAGGGCGGCCAGCATGAGGCCGACGAACATGCTGCCGGTGTCCCCGAGGTAGATCTGAGCGGGAGGAAAATTGTAGCGAAGAAACCCCAGGAGGCTGCCGATCAGGGCCGCCGCGAGCATGGCGAACATCGGCTCATGGTTCATCTGCGCGACCACACCCAGAAAAAAGGCGGCGATCAGGGCGACTCCGGAAGACAGGCCGTCCATGATATCGATGATGTTGATGGCATTGATCACCCCCACCACCCAGAGGTAGGTCAATATCAGGTTCACCGGATCGGGAAAGGCGGCTATCTCGATCACGATGCCGCTCTTGACCAGGACGAAACAGGCAACCAGCTGTCCGAACAACTTCTCCTTCGGCGATAACGCCCCCAGGTCGTCGATGAGTCCGAGAATCACGACGATGCTGCCGGCCAGGAGTATCCCGAGAATTCGCCGGTCGAACTGGAACACCAGGGCCAGGGAAAGCAAAAAGGAGAGATAAACCGCGAGGCCTCCCAGGTAGGGGATCGGCTCTCGCTGCCGTTTCAGTCCGCCGTCCGGAGCGTCGACGATCCCGAATTTCATCGCCGCGCGACCGGCCAAGGGGGTCCCGTACAGCGACAGGAGAAAGGCCAGCAGCGAGGTCAGGAGAAGTTGCAGGAGCTGCAGGTTCATATCGCCTTCCTCCGGCCTATCCTCCCCGGCCGGAAATTTTCCCTCCCCAGCATTCTGCGGATGAACTCCCGTTTTTCCAGGGCCCGTCGGAACAGTCTCCGCTCACGGAAGAGCCGGTAGATCACGCTGGGCCGCCGGATCAACAGGTAGCCCATGAGAAACAGATCCCGAGTCAAGATGAAGGGGAGATCGCGCAGGTAGGCAGCCAGAGTGTCGTTCTTCAGGATCGCGAGATATCGGTTCTTGACGATATGGAACTGGATCTCGGGTGAAGCGAACCGCAGGGGGAAGGCGCGGCTTCTCCCCTTCCGGGACGATTGGAGCCAGCCGCCGCGGAAGTGGTAGGCCACGGCAGCGGGATTGTAGACTCCCTTCCAGCCGAATGTCTGGGCCCGCCACCCCACATCCAGGTCTTCATGAAAGGCAAAGAAATCCTCGTCGAAAAATTCGGTGCCGATTTCCAGTTCGGCCACCATCTGTTTCCTGTACAGGGCAGCCGCGCCGCAAACGGAAAAGACCGGTCCCGGTTTCTCGAATTTCTTGTCAACGGGCCGGTTGAATCCCCGTTCAATCGTCTTGCGGCTCCGTGCGAGAAACTGGCCGGTCGAATCGACCCGTTCTCCCCCGAACCGGAGCAACTTGCCGGCCACCATTCCTATTCTTCGATCGGCGGCAAAAGAGGAAACGGCCCGTTGGAGATAGTCGGGTTCCAGTACCACATCGGTATTCAAAAACAGGAGAAACTCACCGTCTGCATACGGGATGGCGCGATTGTTCGCCCGGCAGTAGCCGAGATTCTCACCCATCTCCAGCCTCGGAAGGTCCCGGAAACGCTCCCGGATCACCTCCAGGGAGCCGTCATGCGATCCATTGTCGATCACCAGGACTTCCAGGTCGGGATAGGTCTGTTCCAGCAGCGATTCGAGGCACTGGACCACGAATCCGCCTCCGTTCCAGTTCAATACGATTGCCGTGATTTTTCCAGGTATCATGCCGCAGATTTTCCCCTTCCTCCACGAGAGGTCCAAATATCGTCATAGACACCGATACATCTGCGAATATAGGACCCCATCGAAAAAAGTTCCACCGCCCGGGACCTCGCCGCCGCTCCCATGCGCCGGCGCAGGTCCGGGTCCTCGATCAGCAACCTCAGGGCGTTGGCAAGCCCCTCCAGGTCGCCAGGCCGGACCAGGAATCCGGTCTTTCCCTCCTGGACCATTTCGGGAATCCCGCCGGTGGCAAAGGCGACGGCAGGGACTCCCTCCATCATCCCCTCCGCCAACACCCGGGGGAGAGGATCCGGCGCGGTGCTGGTCACCGCCAGGATGTCGAGTGAGGACAGGAAGGAGCGCAGGTCCGGAATAAATCCGGTCAATTTAACATGACCGGCAAGTCCCCGGTCCCGGATCCTGCCGCGAAGGTGTTCCAGGGTGCCGCCCCGCGGGCAGGCACCCGCCACTAGGAACTCCACCGGGTGGTCCTTCGACCCCACCAGGCACTCAGCCGCCTGGATGAACTCCTCCTGCCCCTTGTGGGGCAGGATCTGTCCCGCGTGGCCGATCCGCACCGGCGAATCGGGCGATCGCGGCCGGTTCCGGGTCGACGTCCCGTCGCCGCCGGAAATCCCATTGTAAACGACTTCGACCTTATCCTGGGCGGAGCCGAACTGATCGGCGACCGCGGCCGATACCGCAAGGATCCTATCGGCGAGACGGACCGCCAGGCGAGTGAGCAATCTTCGGCGGATCTTGCCGCCGACAATCTCACGGACGTGCCAGACCACCGGGATTCCGGCCGATCGCGCGGCGAGTGCCCCCCAGACATGGACGATCCCGTTCACGTGGACCAGGTCGATCTGCCGCGCCCGCAACAACGACCGCAAACGGAACAGCGCCGGCCATCCGGTGAAAAAGATCAGGGTGCGCAACACCGCTTCCCAGGCCGGCATTCTGGTGGGATGCGAGAGCCACAACATCCTGCATTTCCGGACCACCGTCTCGACGCCCGCCGAGCGGGCCCGTTCCATGCTCCTCCCCGGGCAAGGTCCGACCACCAAGGAGTCGACCCCCTCCCGGGCAGATCCAGCGGCCAGTTCCACCAGACTCTTCTCCCCCCCCGATATCTGGTGCGGTGAAGCGGCATGCAGCAGGAAGGCGACTCGCCTCATGTAATACGCCCCCGCGGCATTCCACCGGGCTCGATGAAGGTCCGGAACCAGGCTTCCAGGATCAGCAGTCCCCAAACCTGTTCGCCGCGGTCTTCCCGGCCCGACAGGTGGTCCTGAAGGATCGCGCCAACGGCCCCCTTGCGGAAAAACCGGCGTTCCGTCACCGACTCCGGTCCGAGACACCGGCGCGCGGTTTCCCGGAGGCCGTCACGCAGCCAGGCGGAGACCGGAACATCAAACCCGTGCTTGGGGCGGTCCCGGATCGACCGGGGCAGGAGGTCGCCAATAGCCTGTTTCAGCACCCATTTGTTGTCGCCGTGGCGAACCTTCCAGGAAGCAGGCAGGGTAGCGGCGAGTTCGACCAACCGGTGATCGAGGTAAGGTACCCGGACTTCCAGGGAACAGGCCATCCCGATCTTGTCCACCTTCATCAGCAACGAATTCACCAGGGAACCGCAGAGATCGATGCGCAGAGCGGCGTCGAGGGGATCGCCCGGCTGCGCGGGAATCAACGATCTCAGGTTCTCCTGAAGGCGATCTTCCTCCCGGGGTCCAAAAAATCCCCCCGAGAGTTCCCTGAGTTCCTCCGGACTGAACAAAGCCGACCAGTCCAGGTGTCTCTGAATGCCGGCCGGCATCTGCAGGCGGCGGCCAATCCGCCGCCAGCGGCGGGATCCTTTCCCCATACGGGCGATCAGCCCGAGACCGGCCGAACGCACCGGCCGGGGCAATCGCCGGAAACGGGTCAGCCATCGATCCTTCCAGTATTTGTTGTATCCGGCAAATAGTTCATCCGCTCCTTCACCGCTCAGGGCGACTTTCACATTTTTGCTGGCGTACCTGCACAGGATGTAGGTCGGAAAGATCGCCGGGTCCGAGATCGGTTCATCCATCTGCCAGGCCAGGCGGAACAGAAGATCGGGAAGGCCTTCAACCTCCGCCTGGAGCTCGCTATGGTCCGCCTGGAACCGGCTGGCCGCTTTCCGCGCATAGACGGTTTCATCGAAGGCGGTGAAATTCGGAAACCCGACCGAGAAGGTTTTGGCGCCGCTGCCGCCGTTCTGATGAAGAATTCCCAGCAAGGCGGTGGAGTCGATCCCGCCGCTCAGAAGGAGGCCGACCGGAACGTCCGCCACCAGCCGCCTGCGCACCGAGTCTTCCAGAAGGAACCGGATCTCCTCGGCCACCTTCGAGACCTTCCGGGGAGCCGCCTGCACCGGTGGAATCTGCCAGTAGCGCCGGCGCGTGATGCCATCCCGGCGCACCCGCATGAGGGTGCCGGGCTCCAATCTTCGGATCCCGCGGTAGATGGTGTCCGACCCCGGCACGTACTTCAGCCGGAGGAACGCGTACACC
>JAPUIV010000291.1 GCA_027296665.1 Acidobacteriota bacterium
AGACTCATCTCGGCAAGATTGGCCCCCTTGCCACCCAATAATTCCCGTTGCTCCCGGCTCCCCTCCGCCTTGCCGCCACCGAAGGAATAAATGAACTTGCGCCCGGTCATTCCCCGTCTCCCCTCTCTGGGATTTCAATCGTCTCCATGCAAGATAGATCGGCGACGCGGAGAAACAGTCCCGAGAGCCGTTGCAGCAGGCCAATCCTGTTGTTTCTGACCGACTCATCCTTGTCCATTACCAGGACCTCATCAAAGAACCGATCGATGGCCCCGCGCGTCGAAGCGAGAAGCCGCAGGAGGGAGGAATAGTCTTTCCCTTCGAGCATACTTTCCATACCCGTTTCCACTTCCATCACCTTATCCTTGAGGGCTGATTCAGCCCCCGCCCGCGGGGCATCGGGATTCCACGAGATTTCCGCCTGCCCGGCAAGAATGTTTCTCACCCGCTTGAAGCCGATCGCCAACGCCTCGAAATCGGGATCGGTACGGATCTTTTCCAGCGCAGACACCCGCGCTTCGCAATCGACCGGTTCGTCCGCGCCGGCCCGGAGAACCGCCTCCACGGCGTCGGCAGCGTGACCCCGGGCAACGAGGACAAAGGCCAGTCTCTCCCTCAAAAAATGGAGTAAACTCTCGATCCGTTTTTCCCGGTCTGCCCCACCCAACCCGGCACGGTGCAATGCCGCGTTGTACTCCACCAAACGGCGAAAGGAAACTCCCAGGCTCTTTTCCAGGGAAATCTTGCAGAGTCCCTGGGCGGCGCGGCGCAAGCCGAACGGATCGCGCGACCCGCTCGGGATCTGCCCGAGTAGAAACATGCCGCAAAGTGTATCGAGGCGATCGACGATTCCGAGGATGGCTCCTTCCGCCGAACGGGGGCACGGATCCTCAAACGATCGGGGCAGGTATTGATCGTAGATGGCGTCGCATACGGCCTGCGGATGATTCGTTTGCCGGGCGAACAGTCCGCCCATTATCCCCTGGAGTTCCGGGAATTCACCGACAAGATGCGTGGTGAGATCACATTTTGCCAGACGGGAGGCAGTGCGAAGGATTTCCTCCCCTACTTCATGTTCCCTTCCCAATGCCGTACAGAGAACAACCAGCCGTTCCATTTTGTCATGATAACTGCCGAGGTCCTTGTGAAAGGTAACTCTCTTCAGCCCTTCGCATCTCGCTTCCAGAGGGCTCTTCAGATCTTCTTCCCAGAAGAACCGGGCGTCGGCCAACCGCGCCCGCAATACCCATTCATTCCCCCTCCGGATGGTTCCATCCGGATCGGCGTCGGCATCCGCGACGGCCAGGAATAGATTCCGGAGTCTGCCATCGGCGCCACGGACTGAGAAAGATTTCTGGTGGTGGCGCAGGGAGATACGCAGGATCTCCTCCGGAAGCCGAAGAAACTCCTCTCCGAATGTTCCCAGAATAACCAAAGGCCGTTCCACAAGAAAAATGACGGTTTCGAAAAGCTCCTTGTCTTCCACCAGGGTTCCCTTGGCGCTTCCCGACAGGGACTCGAGTTGCCGGCGCAATTCCGTCCGCCGTTCCTCCGGATCGAGAAGGATGCCCTTGGCGCGGAGCCGGCCACAAAAATCTTTGGAATTCTCCACCCGGATCACCGGGGACCCCAAACGCCTGTGTCCATGGCTCCTGGGTTTCGAGTTGACCCCGGCCCAGGCCAGGTTCAGAGGACGGGATCCGAGAAGGGCCACGATCCACCGGACGGGGCGAACGAACCGGGTCTTACCCTCCCCCCACCGCATGGTCTTTGGAAAGGTCAAGGAAGAAAGAACGCGCGGGATCAGGTCGATAAGGATCTCCCCCGTCTCTTTCCCCTCCACCCGCTTCCTCACCACCACATGTTCCTCCCGGGCCCAGGCCACCCTCTGCAACTCCTCCACCCGCACCCCTTGCGCCTTGGCGAAACCGATCGCAGCTCGGGTCGGGCGGCCGCCGGAATCATATGCCACCCGGCAGGCGGGACCGGTGACGACAATCTCCCGGTCCGGCTGGCGTTCGGGCAAACCCTCGACCAGGACGGCCAACCTCCGGGGGGTGCCTAGGGTCCGAATTTCCCCCACGGCCAGGCGTTCCCGCGAAATCGACTCCCGGATCCCGGTACGGAGCTGATCCAGAGCGCCGGAAATCATCCGGGCGGGAATCTCTTCGCAACCAATTTCCAGAAGAAAGGAGCCTTTCAAACCTTCTCCCTAGATGATTCTTGCCGCCGGAGCGGGAATCCCATTTTTTGGCGCCGCTCCAGGTATTGGCCGCCGCAGGAGACCGCCAATTTCCGAATCCGTTGGATATATCCGGTCCTTTCGGTAACGCTTATGGCGCCCCGTGATTCCAGAACGTTGAAAAGATGCGAACACTTCAGACAGAAATCGTACGCAGGAAGAAAGAGCTTCCGCTGCAGTAACCGGCCCGCTTCCTTCTCGTACTCCTCGAATAATCGAAAGTGCATGGGGACATCGGCGGCATCGAAACTGTAGCGGGAAAATTGTTCCTCTTCTTCCAGCCGTACCTCACCGTACAACAGAGAGGAATTCCAGGGAAGCCGGAAGGTATCATCCACTCCGTTGAGGATCATGCAAATCCGCTCCATTCCATAGGTGATCTCGACGCTGACCGGCGCGAGATCCTGTCCCGCGGCTTGCTGAAAATATGTGAACTGGGTGATCTCCATACCGTCCAGCAATACCTGCCAACCCACCCCCGCGGCCGCAAGAGTGGGGGCCTCCCAGTTGTCCTCCTCGAAACGGATGTCGTGCCGGGAGGCGCCAATTCCAAGTTTCTCCAGCGAGAGAAGGAATCGATCCTGGATGTCGTCGGGAGAGGGTTTGAGGATGACCTGAAACTGGTAATGTTTATAGAGACGAAACGGATTCTCACCGTAACGAGCGTCGCCTGGACGGCGGGAGGGCTCGCAATAGGCCACCTGCCACGGTTCGGGCCCCAGCACCCGGAAAAAGGTGTCCGGGTTCATGGTTCCCGCCCCTTTTTCGATATCGTAGGGCTGTTGAATCAAGGCCCCCTGGTCGGACCAGAACCGTTGAAGATGGAGAAGGAGCTCCTGAAAGGTCAAAGACATGGTGTCACTCGTACGATCCCTCCCCGGCAAGGAATCGATAGGACCGGAGGCGTCGTTCCAGGTATCCCTCGATCTCCCTCCGGGCATAGCGGGCCAGACCGGCCGACCTGGAAACCGAACCCGGATTTTTGCACATCTCCAACGGTCCCACGCGGTGGAGCCGGCGGATCCACATCACCTCCGCCTTCCCCAGTTGGATCCTGTCCCCATTCCCCGCCCCCGCGCAACGCCCGCACAGCATTTCCTTTTCCTGGGTCGGATAGATGGAATGGCATTCTCTCAGTTCCCGGGCGCAACGGGAACAATTCTGGAGGTCGGGAAGTAATCCATGAAGGCGAAGGGTCCAGAATTCAAAATACCTGGCAAGACAGGGGATCTCGCTCCCGGCTCTGGCGGCGGCGAGGCAGGAATTGAGAAGACGAAAGAAGGTCGGCTCGGGCTCGCGCTCCCGGGAAAAGGCCTCCGCCAGCTCGGCGAAGTAACTGAGGAGATAGGCAGCCTCGAGAGATGATTGCAGAAGATCAAAACTTGATTCCAGGATTTCACAACTCTCCAAACGAGCCAGCTCGACCCCCTCACGCTCGAAATAGCGGGCCTGAACCCGGGTGAGGAGTTCCAGGCTGCCGCCAAACCTTTTCCTGCTGCGGCGGGCATGCTTGGCCACCGCCCGGACCTTTCCCCCCTCGCGAGAAAAGAGGGTGACGATCCGATCCGTTTCCCCCAACGGAATCGACCGCAGGACAAAACTCTCGGTCCGCTTCCATCCCATTGTCCTCTTTCGTCCCTCCGTTCCTGTTCAAGCCTTCATTTTTTTCAACGGAAACCAAGAAGGCTCACGAGGCCAAAGAAGGTGAAAATCCCCACGATATCGATCGAGGAGGTGACGAAAGGTCCGGTGGCCACGGCCGGGTCGATCCGGAATTTGGCAAAAAGCACGGGTAGAAGAGACCCGAAGGTAACCCCGACCAACATGGTGACGCAAAGGGAAATACCGATGATCAGGCCGAGCCGGTAGGAGTCGAGGAGCCAGCCGGAAACCCCGACCAGAACGGCTCCATAGGTGAATCCCACGATCAAGGCGGTCCGGACTTCCTTGAATACAAGCCAACCGACATGCTTGGGGGAGATGCGCCCGGTGGCAAGACCTCGAACGGTAATGGTGGCGGACTGGCTTCCCAGATTCCCTCCCATCCCGTTGATGACCGGCATGAAACCGGCCAGAAGAACCACCTGCTCCAGCAGGTAGGAAAAGTGGCGAACCAGGAGACTGGCGAGGAGCCCTCCCAGGAATGGGGCAATCAGCCAGGGCATCCGCACCCGCGCCGACTTCCAGGGGGACCGGAGGGCCCGTTCCTGTTCGCTGGTCCCCACCAGCCGGTAGAAATCCTCGGTTGCCTCGTCACGGATCACATCGATGATGTCATCGATCGTGATGATACCGATGAGGTGGTTTTCGGGATCCAGGACCGGGATGGCCAGAAGGTCGTATCTCTGGACAATCCGGGCCACCTCTTCCTGGTCGCGATCCGCTCCCACGCTGACCACGTCCCGGGTCATGATGTCACACAACTTGGTATCGGGACCTACCATGAGGAGCTGGCGAAGAGAGAGGACGCCGATGAGATGATCGTGATGATCGACCACATAGAGGTAAAAGACCATCTCCAGCGATTCCCCCGACTGTATCGCCTGGATCGCTTCTCCGACCGATGTGTCCTCTCGCAGGGCAAGGAAGTGGGGAGTCATGATCCGGCCGGCGGTTTCTTCCTCGTGGTGGAGCAGCCCTTCGACTTCCCGGAGCTCCTTCTTTCCGAGAAGCCCGAGGATCTCCTCGGCCATCTCCTCGGGCATTGCCGAGACCAGTTCGGCGGCATCATCCGCAGGAAAATGGTTCAGCATCTGCGCTATTTGTTTGGCATCCAGTCCGGCAAGGAGATCCACGGCAGCTTCCGGCGGTGTCATCGTT
>JAPUIV010000292.1 GCA_027296665.1 Acidobacteriota bacterium
GGGAATCACCAAGGCCTCCCTATCCACCGACAGTTTCATTTCCGCCGCTTCGTTCCAGGAGACCACCCGGGTTTTGACCGAGGCCAGCATCAGCGGCAAGGTTGATTTCCTGCGCGGTCTCAAGGAGAACGTGATCATGGGGCGCCTGATCCCCGCCGGCACAGGCCTGAAATTCTACCGGGACATTGCCCTGGAACCGGACACCGAAAGGGTTCTTTCCGAGCCGGAGGTGGGGGTGGAAGTGGCGGAGGAGTTGAATACCCGTTCCGTTGAAAATGCAGCCTCGGTACCGGCCGGCCGGAGCCAGGTGTCCAGAACCTGATTTTCGGGGAAAAAATGATTGACCTTCCCGAGATGGATTGCTAACATACGTAGTTTCCGTTCAATCTTACATTGGACACTGATAAGGGGAACGGGTCCCCGACCTTCGGGGGCCGTTTTTTTGGAAAGCCAATAGATGCCTACTATTAATCAACTTGTTAGGTCGGGGCGCAGCCGGATCCGCCGGAAGACCAAGAGCCCTGCCCTTGAAGGGTGCCCGCAAAGACGGGGAGTGTGCGTTCGTGTTTTTACCTCCACACCGAAAAAACCGAATTCCGCATTGCGGAAAGTGGCCCGGGTGCGTTTGACCAACGGTACGGAAGTGACCACTTACATTCCAGGAGTCGGGCATAACCTGCAGGAGCATTCTATCGTGCTGATCCGGGGTGGCCGGGTGAAGGACCTGCCGGGAGTGCGGTACCACGTGATTCGAGGAACCCTGGACACCCTGGGTGTGGAAGGCCGCCGCAGAAGCCGTTCCAAATACGGCGCCAAGAGACCGAAGGGATAAACCGCTCCACTTTTCCCAGAAGCCGGGTTTTCCGGGGCCGGAAAAGGATCGATGCCGAGAAGAAGAGAAGTTCCGAAAAGGATACTGCCGCCGGATCCACTGTTTCAGTCGGTTCTGGTGACAAAACTGATTAACATGATCATGCGGAAGGGAAAAAAGAACACCGCCGAGGGACTGGTCTACAGCGCGATGCGAACCGTTCAGGCGAAAACCCAGGAAGATCCTCTTAAAATCCTAAAGAAAGCGGTGGATAACCTTCGGCCCTACCTGGAAGTTAAATCGAGGCGTGTTGGGGGAGCCACTTACCAGGTGCCGGTCGAAGTTAAAACCACACGGCGACAATCGTTGGCCCTTCGGTGGTTGATCCATTACGCCCAGTCACGGGGAGGCAGGACGATGAAGGATAAGCTCGCCAATGAGATCATGGACGCTTTCCAGAATCGGGGCGGTGCCATCAAGAAGAAAGAAGATACCCATCGAATGGCCGAAGCCAACAAGGCGTTCGCCCATTATCGGTGGTGAACATGAGTCGCCTCGCAGCTGCCAGAGAGGTATCTATTTTGCCAAGACAAGTGCCCTTGAGCCAGGTCCGGAACATAGGGATCATGGCTCATATTGATGCGGGAAAAACCACCACTACCGAACGGATCCTTTTTTATGCAGGAAGGATCTACAAGATCGGGGAGGTGCATGAGGGCACCGCGACAATGGACTATATGGCCCAGGAGCAGGAGAGAGGGATTACCATTACCTCGGCTGCCACCACCTGTACCTGGAGGAACCATCGAATCAACATCATCGACACCCCGGGCCACGTTGATTTCACGGCGGAGGTGGAACGTTCCCTGCGGGTGCTCGATGGGGCCATCGGGATCTTCTGCGCGGTGGGGGGGGTAGAGCCCCAGTCCGAAACCGTCTGGCGGCAGGCCGATAAATACCGTGTTCCCCGAATTGCATTCGTGAACAAGATGGATCGCAAGGGTGCGGATTTTTACCGAGTAATTCGTTTGATGGTCGAGAAATTGGGTGCTCGACCCGTCCCGATCCAGCTGCCCTGGGGAAAAGAGGAGGACTTTCAAGGCATCATCGACCTGGTGAAATTCCAGGGGGTCCATTATCACAAGGACTCGAAAGGTGCCGAGTTCGAAACCACCGAAATCCCGGAGGAGATTCGGGAAGAGGCCGAGGCCGCCCGTGAAAAACTCATCGAGGCGGTTTGTGAAATCGATGACGATCTCCTCCACAAATATCTCGCCGGTGAAAAGATCAGTTCCGCCGAAATGATGCCTGTGATCCGGAGGGCGACCCTGGATCAGAAATTCATTCCCGTCCTGTGCGGTGCGGCATTCAAGAACCAGGGGGTGCAGCCGCTGGTGGACGCCGTGGTCGATTTCCTTCCCGCGCCCACCGATATCCCCTCCATCATCGGGACTGTTCCCGGGTCGGACCAGATGGCGGAGAGGAAACCAGACGATGAGGAACCGTTCTCGGGGCTGGTGTTCAAAATCATGTCCGACCCGTTTGTCGGACAACTCGCCTTCGTTCGGATCTATTCCGGTTCCCTCCCTTCCGGAAGCCATGTCCTCAACGCGACTCGGGAGAAGAAGCAAAGGGTCAACCGGATTCTGAGAATGCACGCGAACAAGAGAGAGGAAATCAAGGAATCGTTCGCCGGCGACATCGTTGCCTGTGTGGGGCTCAAACAGGTCTCCACCGGAGATACCATCTGTGACCCGGGGAAACCGATCGTGCTGGAACCCATTGATTTCCCGGAACCTGTTCTTTCCGTTGCCATCGAACCGAAGACGAAATCGGATCAGGAGAAACTTGCCATTTCGATGCAGAAACTGGTCCAGGAGGACCCTACCTTCCGGGTTCATACGGATCAGGAAACCGGACAGACCCTGATTTCCGGTATGGGAGAACTCCATCTGGAGATCATTGTCGACAGGCTTACGCGGGAATTCGGAGTCGGTGCGAACGTCGGGAAACCGCAGGTTGCCTACAAGGAAACTCTTCGAAAGGAAAGCCGGGGTGAGGGAAAATTCATCCGCCAGACCGGTGGACGGGGCCAATACGGCCATGTCAAATTGAATCTCCAACCCTTGCCTCCCGGTTCGGGTATTGAATTCGTTGATTCCATCAAGGGTGGCAAAATTCCCCGGGAGTATATTCCCGCGATCCGGGGCGGGATCGTAGAGGCAATGCAGGGGGGTGTCCTTGCGGGATTCGAGATCAGGGACCTGCGAATCAACCTTCTGGATGGGTCTTTTCACCAGGTTGACTCCTCCGAAATGGCCTTCAAGATCGCCGGTTCCATGGCGTTCAAGGACGCAGCCTCGCGGGCCCAGCCGGTTTTGCTGGAACCGATTGTGAGTGTTGAGATCGTGGTCCCCGAAGAGTTCCTCGGGGATGTGATCGGAGATTTGAATTCCCGTCGAGGGAAAGTGGAACGGATGGAGGCCCATGCCAAGACTCAGATCCTGGTTGTCAGGGTTCCCTTGGCGGAGATGTTCGGGTATGCGACCAATTTGCGATCCCTGACCCAGGGCCGCGCTCAATATACCATGCAGTTTTCCCATTACGAGCAAACCCCTCGGTCGATTCAAGAGGAAGTGATCGGGAAAATCCGGGGAGTTACCCGATTATAGATTCAGGTCGAGGAGGAATCGATGGCGAAGGAAAAATACGATCGGACGAAACCGCACCTCAACGTGGGAACCATAGGCCACGTGGACCACGGCAAGACGACATTGACATCGGCGATCACGAGGGTGCTGAGCAAGATCAACCCGAAGGTGGCGATTCGGTCGTTCGATTCGATCGACAACGCGCCGGAGGAGAGGGAACGCGGGATCACGATTGCCACGGCGCACGTGGAATATGAGACCGAGAAACGTCATTACGCGCACGTGGACTGTCCGGGTCATGCCGATTACGTGAAGAACATGATCACGGGTGCGGCGCAGATGGACGGGGCGATCCTGGTGGTGTCGGCGGCGGACGGGCCGATGCCGCAGACGCGGGAGCACATCTTGCTGGCGCGCCAGGTGGGAGTGCCGTGGATCGTGGTGTACATGAACAAGGTGGACATGGTCGACGACGAGGAGCTGCTGGACCTGGTGGAGCTGGAGGTCCGGGAGTTGCTGTCGTCGTACGATTTTCCCGGCGACGACATACCGATCATTCGGGGCAGCGCGCTGAAGGCGATGGAATGCGGGTGCGGGAAATTGGACTGTGAGAAGTGCAAGACGATATTCGAGTTGATGAAATCGGTGGACGAGTACATTCCGGTGCCGAAGCGGGCGATCGACAAGCCGTTTCAGATGCCGATCGAGGATATTTTCAGCATATCGGGGCGAGGAACGGTGGTGACGGGCCGGATCGAGCAGGGACAGGTGAAGGTGGGAGAGGAGATGGAGATCGTGGGTCTCCGGCCGACGGTGAAGCGGGTGGTGACGGGTGTTGAGATGTTCAAGAAGATGCTGGACCGGGGAGAAGCGGGAGATAACGTGGGGTTGCTGTTGCGGGGCACGGATCGGAAGGAGGTCCTGCGGGGCCAGGTGATAGCGAAGCCGGGTACGCTGAAGCCGCACACGAAGTGCAAGGCGGAGGCGTACGTATTGAAGAAGGAAGAGGGGGGCCGCCACACGCCGTTTTTCACGGGATACCGGCCGCAGTTTTATTTTCGGACGACGGACGTGACGGGAATATTGAGGTTACCGGAAGGGGTG
>JAPUIV010000293.1 GCA_027296665.1 Acidobacteriota bacterium
TCATATCCCTGCTCCTCCCGCTTTCATTCCTTTTCCGCCGCGGCGACGGCAAAGCGGGCCGTGCCCAGCAGGGCGGTCCTGTCGTTCAGAATCACCTTCGCCGGCATGCTTTCCACCAGGGCCTGCATGCGTCCCTTGGCAAAATACCGGCTCCGGAACGCGGCCCCTTCGAGTTTTTCGACGATCTTCGGCGCGATCCCTCCTCCCAGGAACAGCCCCCCGGTCGCCATGAACTTCAACGCCAGGTTCCCCGCCTCGGCGGCGTAAAACCCGACGAACAGGTCCAATGCTTCGACGCAGACGCCACACCGGCCGGCCATACCCGCCTTCGAGATGGCAGCCGCAGGATCGGCGCGACTCATCTCCCCGGCCACGGCACGGTCCTCTTCCGCCCCCCGATGCTCCAGCAAGAACCTGTAGATATTCACCAGACCGGGTCCGGAAAGAACCCGTTCCCAGCTGACCCGCCCGAACCTCAGGGAAAGATGACGGAGGAGGGCGATCTCGAGCTCCCCCGTCGGGGCAAAATCGCCATGCCCCCCCTCGGTGGCGAAGGGACGGTGCCGCTGGCCATCCCAGAACAGGCCCGCCTCCCCCAGGCCGGTGCCGGCCGCGATGATGGCCCGGTTGCCGGCGGCGTCGGGCTCTCCTTCATGAATGACCTTGAAGTCGTCGGGCCCCAGGGCGGCGATGCCGTACGCGTTGGCTTCCAGATCGTTGATCAGGTCGACGCGATCGAGATTCAGGTTCCTCTCCAGCAGACGGGCCTCGATGACCCAGGGGAGGTTGGTGGTCTCCGATCGGCCGTTCCGGACCGGGCCGGCGATGCCGAAGCAGGCCCGTTTGCAGGTTTCCCGCACCGGATCCAGGAACAGCCGGACGATCTGTTCGAGGCCGGAGAAATCCCGGCTGGGGAAACTTTTCTGGGCGATCGGATCGAGCCGCTCCCCATCGACCGCGAAAAGCGCCAGTCTCGTGCTGGTTCCGCCGATGTCGCCGGCCAGTACTCTCACTCCATCCCTCCCTACAGAACCTTCCGGATCCGATCCCGGAGGGTGGCCAGGCCGGCGCGCACCCCGGTTCCCAGATGTACGCGCAGGACCCGCCGTTGCCGGTCGGAAAGGACCTGGAAATCGCCCATCGCCTGAGCGGCCTTGACCGCCCCGAAGGTGTACCGGCGGCCGGGTACGGGAAGATCCTCCATCTCTCCACAGGTCAACTGCAGGAACAGGCCGGAATTCGGTCCACCCTTGTAGGCCTGGCCGGTCGAGTGCAGGAACCGCGGGCCGAAACCAAGGCAGGTCGCCACACGCCGGGAATCGAGCACCAACCGGCGAATCTCCTGGAGAATTTCCCTGTTATCGGAATTCATCTCCACGTAGGCCAGAAGGGCGAAGTAGTCCCCGGTCTGGAGGCGCGCCAGGTGCGCCCCGAGCCACCGATCCAGTCCCGCGGAACCTTCCATTCCACCGGTGAGCGCGGCAGCGTTGCGCGGGTCGGTGAACAGCGCCAGGCCGTCCTCCTCCAGCAATGGGGTTTCGTCCGGGAATGCCCCCTTCTGTTCATACTCCCGGGTCAACTCGCGGGTCGCGATCTTGCTCGCCTCCACATCGGGTTGATCGAACGGATTGATACCGATGATGGAGCCGGCCACGGCGGTGGCGAACTCCCAGCGGAAAAATTCCCCGCCAAGATCGTGGGGATCGGCAACCGGGATCCGGACCACCGGGTGGCCTGCCTCTTCCAGCCGCCTGACCGCGGTTGCCTGATCGGCATCCGGATCGTTTTCCAGAACGATCTGGACGAACAACCGGTCATTGCCGTACTGTCCGGGATCCCCGAGCGGCTCCCCGTCCACCGGGATCAGTCCCTTTCCCTGTTTGCCTGTCGATTCCGCCAGCAACTGTTCGAGCCAGCCACCCAGGGCACGCAAGCGGGGGGAGGTGATCAGGGTCACCTTGTCGCGTCCCCCCATGCCGAGAACACCCAGGACCGCCCCGAGAATGACTCCGGGGTTCGCATCGGCCGGAACGGTGGCGGCGCATTCCCCCGCCATCCGGACGGCGCCGGCCAGGAACCGGGGAACGTCGATGCCCATGCATGCGGCCGGCACCATGCCGAAATCGGACAGGGCGGAGTACCGGCCGCCGATGCCCGGCAGGCCGAAGCAGATCCGGCGGAACCGACCCCGTTCCGCCATCTCCTGGAGAGCCGAGCGAGGATCGGTGATCGCCAGGAACCGGCTGCCGGTCTCTTCGGGACCGACTTTCTCCTTCACCCGTTCGAAGAAATATTCCTTGAAGATATTGGGCTCCAAAGTGCTTCCCGATTTGCTGGCAACGATGAACAGGGTTTGATCGAGGCGGATCCTATTTTCGGTGGAACGGATCTGGGCAGGATCGGTGGAATCGAGGACATGGAATTCGGGAAATCGGTCCTGCTTCCCGAAGGTTCTGTTCAGGACGTCGGGGCAGAGGCTGGACCCGCCCATGCCGAGGAGAAGTATGTGGGAGAATTTCTCCCGCTGGATCTCGGCGGAGAGTGCCCGGAACCGGCCGGCCTGTTCCATCTGCCCCGCCGGGATCTCCAGCCATCCCAGCCACTTCTCTTCGCCGGCGCCGGTCCATAGAGAGGCGTCCCGCGCCCACAGGCGCCGGACTTTCTCATTCTTCCGCCAATCCTCGATCGCCCGGTCAACCCCGGTCTTCAGCTTCCCGGGCAGCTTGCATGACAGGAGAGTTGTTTCCATCTCTTTTCCTCACATGCCTTCCATGAAGGCGGTGGCACGAGGCCCTTGCCGGTATTGTTCCCACAGGGCACGATCCCCGTTCCGCAAAACCAGGCGGCCCAGCTCCAGATCGACCGCGTGAAACCGGAAATGGCTGGTTGCCTTCGTCACCTTCAAGTCGATCCGGACCGATCCGGTGTACTCCTTCTGATCCGGATCGATCCTCAAATTGATCTCCTCAAAGAGCGGCACGATATCCCGGGTGAGGCGGAGCGCGTCGGCCAGTGCGTGCTGGAGGGGAACCAGGGAAAGCAGAAGAATGGCGGGGAGCAACAATCGGAACCGGGGAAATCGTACGCGCACATCACCTCCCGGAAAAACGGAGTCAGGAACCGGATTTCATTGCCGATACTCCACGGCAACGGAGAAACGGATGCTCGTTGTGGGCGGCAGTATAGCACGGCGGCGGTTCCCGCCGAGATCATCACCGTCGAGGGGAGAACCTCCCGGAGAGGATCGGACGAGGTCGCATGCGAGGAACCGGTCGAGATCCGGGTGGTGGAACCGGCGAAGCAACCGCCGGCCCGTCACAGCATCGCCGTGACCATGAGGACTCCGGGAAACGATTTTGAACTGGCTGCGGGGTTCCTGTTCAGCGAGGGTGTGCTGAAATCCCGTGAATCGATCCAGAAAATCGAGTATTGCGGGGAAAGTTCCGGGGCGGCCCAGTTCAATGTGGTCAATGTCGTCCTTGCCCCCGGTACTCCCTTCGATCCGCGCAAATTCACGCGCAACGTCTACACCTCATCGAGTTGCGGGATCTGCGGGAAGACCTCCCTGGAGATGGTCCGATCGGTCTGCCCCGCACCCCCGACCGGCACCCTCCGGCTGAACCGGGATCTCCTCCGGAGTCTGCCCGGGAAATTGTCCTCGGCGCAGGCGATCTTTTCCCGGACCGGCGGCCTCCACGCTTCGGCGCAGTTCGACGGAACAGGGAAACTTCTTCTGATGCGCGAAGACGTCGGACGGCACAATGCCATGGACAAGGTGATCGGCAGGTTGTTCCTGGAGGGGCGGCTGCCGGCATCCGGCACCGCGATCCTGGTCAGCGGGCGGGCCAGCTTCGAACTGATCCAGAAGACCCTCATGGCCGGGATCCCGATCCTGGCCGCGGTGGGGGCGCCGAGCAGCCTGGCGATAGATATGGCCAGGGAATTCGGAATGACCCTGATCGGATTCCTCCGCGACGGCCGTTTCAACATCTATGCGGGGGAGGATCGGATCGATATCGATTAGACCGCGGGTGAATGGCGTTGCCCCGGTCACCGGGGGAAGGCGTCGGGGAGACCCCCGTCGATGGTAAGGATGTCCCCGGTGGTGTAGCGAAACTTGTCGCTCGCGAGCAGAACCGCCAGTTCGGCCACGGCCCGGGGCGGGATCAGCGACACCCCCAGGGCATTCCGCTTCCGGTACTCTTCCAGTTGTTCCTCCAGTGAAAGGCCCCGGCTCCGGGCGCGCGCCGCCGCGAACCGGAGAAACAGGGGGGTCTCCACCTGATCGGCGTTGATGGTGTTGACCCGGATACCATCCGGTCCCAGTTCCAGGGCGGCGGTGCGGAGCGCGTGCTGCAGGGCCGCCTTGCTGCCGCCATAGGCCGCGGCCTGGCGGCCGGGCGCGAGCGCGGCCTTGGAGACCGAGCAGATGATGGAGCCGCCGAGTTGCTGCCGCCGCATGACCCGGGCCGCCTCCCGGATGGCAGCCATGGCCCCCAGGTAATGAACATCGAGTTGCGTCTGCAGATCGGACCGGCGAAGCTCCGTCAGGGAAGAGAACCCGGGGGCCAGACCGGCGGAATAGAACAGGCAATCCAGCCCCCCGAACTCCAGGACCGTGTTCCGGACCAGGGAGGAGATGGTCGCCTCGTCGCGAACATCGACGCCGGCGGAGATCGCCCGGTGCGGGAATCGTTCCGAGATCTGCCGCGCCACCTCTCCGGCCCGGGCCGTGTCCAGGTCGGCCGCAATGACATGGGCCCCCTCCTCGGCGAACCGGATGGCGGCCGCTTCGCCGATACCGCTCCCCGCGCCGATGATCAGGGCAATCCGTCCGAACAGCAGTTGGCCGCGTTTCTCCCTCTGGATCTTCTCCTCCACTTTCCGCCGTTCCAGGGGCCAGTGCTCGAATTCAAACACCTCCTGCTCGGACAGGAAATGAAACCGATCGAGGCACTCGGCGTTCTCGATGGTCTTGAGAACGGCGTGGTAGCACAGATTGGCGGCCAGGGCGTTTTCCTTGTCGGTGAAGGCGGTCACCATACCCAGTCCCGGCACCAGCAATACCTTGGCCCAGTCGGGGATCGGCTCCTGGCCTGGCTTCGCATGGCGTTCGTGATATTCCCGGTATTCCTTGTACTGAAGGGCCAGTTGTTCCCGGGCCGTTTCTATCCACTCCTCCCGCCGGCCGGAAAAGTCGATCGACAACCACAGCGGCAACCTTCCTGCCCGGAGGACGTGATCCGGCGTCGCCATCCCGAGCCGGGAACGCTCCCGGAGGCCGTCGGCGGCGACCGCCTCCAGGGTCCGGTCGCTGGAATCGCAGTGGAGGATCACCCTCTCGCCTTTGCCCAGGAACCCCCGGAGAACCGGCAGCAAAACCTCCGCCCGATCCCGGCGGATCTCCTCCGCGGGAAGGGCGGACCTGCCCGACCCGGCCCGTCCCCTGGTCGCCCCAAAAGTCGACGCCCGCAACCTTGTGATGCGCGAACCAGATCGAACGATGGTGATC
>JAPUIV010000294.1 GCA_027296665.1 Acidobacteriota bacterium
GTTCGACCGTGAACACTTCGGAGATTCTTCCGCTCGGTTTTTTCAGTTGCAAGCGGCCGAACAGCGTCCGGCCCTTTGTTTCCGTTTCCAGTTCCCGGCTCAGAATCTTCTTCCCGTCCATCCATACCGTGAGGGAACCGGAAGAGAGATGGTGGGAGAACCGGACTTCAACGGTCGGGGCTCCGTCCGTCACCGATTCCTCGAACCAGCCCTTCCAGAATGGCGCCGGCTCGTTGGCGGAGGCGGCACCTGCCGATTCCTCCTGGCCCGCTCCGGCGGCGGGGGGATCGGCTCGGCTGGCCTGGCCCGAACGGAAGCCCCAAAGCAGTAAAATGCTCGCCAGCAAGAGACCTCCGCCGATGGTGAAAAACCGTTCCCCCAGGGAAAACCGGGACACCCGCGGTGCCGCTGGAGGGGCCGCCGCCTTTCGCCGGGGGGAACCTTTCCTCGGGGGGCGGGTGAGATCCAGGGCCAGATCCTTGCCCCGCGAGTAACGCTCCGCCGGGTTTTTCCGCAACAGGCGGGTCACGATCTGGTCAAATCCGTTGCTCAACTGGCTGGCGGAACCTTTGCGCCCTCTCCGTTTGCCCCGCGGGGACGGTACCTGGCTGGGCGGAATCGGTTCCTCGTTCAGGATCCGGTACATGACCGCGGCGGTGTCCGGCCCTTCGAATGGTTTTCTTCGGGTTGCGAGCTGATACAGAAGCACTCCCAGGCTGAACAGGTCCGAGGCGTTGCCGACCTTCCCCCCGCGGATCTGTTCGGGCGACATGAAGGCGGGCGATCCGATTGCCTGCTCATCCCGGGTGAGGTCCGAATCGACCAGCCGGGCAATCCCGAAATCCATGATCTTGGCATCCCCGGCGGGGGTGAGAATGACATTGGCAGGTTTCACGTCGCGGTGGATCACCTTTTGCTGGTGGGCGAAGTCAAGGGCCTCTGCCAGCTGTACGCCGATCTTCCTGATTTCGGATTCCGTCATCCACGGGCCGGTCTCGATCCGCTGCCGGAGGGTGACTCCCTCGACATATTCCATGACGATGAAGGATGCCCGCGTTTCGGAATCGTCGCCGACGTCGTAAACGGTGACGATATGGGGATGGTTCAACTTGCCTGCGGCCATTCCTTCCCGGCGGAAACGTTCGCGGTAATGGGCCACGTCCGATGGGGACAGTCCGGCGGGGATCTGGATCGTTTTCAGGGCGACCTTACGGCCGATCCGGGGATCCATCGCCAGATAGACCACTCCCATGGCACCCCTGCCAATCTCTTTCACGATCTGGTACCGGCCGATCCGATGCACTGGTATCCCCGCCTCCAGGCCGCCCCGGAGCCCTGCTATGGAATCCAATCTAGGTATTCCTCTGGTTGAGATCAAATCCGCAGGAGGAGAAAGTCGGTTCAGTCTTCCACCGGCCGTCCCAGGAGCCGGATCGTGGCAAATAGAACCCCCGACCCGAGGAAGAGCCCTATCCACGGGGACATTCCGAAGCCGACCGGAATGGTTCCGGCGAGGACCGCCACGCCCGCTCCCAGGAGGGCGTACGGAAGCTGCGTCCGGACATGATCGATAAGATCGGAAGAGGAGGCCATGGAGGAGAGGATGGTGGTGTCGGAGATGGGGGAACAGTGATCGCCGAACACCGCGCCGGAAAGGACCGAGGCGATCGATCCGAACAGGATCCCGCTGGCCATCCCGGGCGTCAGGCCTGCCGTTAGGGTCATCTGGTGGGCGAGGGGAATGGCGATCGGCAGAAGGATTGCCATGGTGCCCCATGAGGTCCCGGTGGCAAAGCTCACGCAGGCCGCTCCCAGAAAGATCAGAGTGGGAAGCCAGGCAGGGGAAAGAGTATCCGAAAGGAGGCTGACCAGGTAGTCGGCGGTCTGGAGTTCCTCGCAAACCAGGCCGATCGACCAGGCAAGGGCGAGAACCACGAAGGCCGGCAGCATCGCCTTGATACCGTTTGTCCAGGCCTGGAATCCTTCCGAAATTGACAGGATTCCCTGGGTGAAGGCGAGCAGGAGGGCCAGGATCCCGCCGATCAGGGAGGCCTGCAGCAGGACCTGGAACGAATCGGCGGCGCCGAAGATCGTGCCCAGATCCTGGATCCCGCCGCCGGAAGTGAGGATTTCCCAGGCGGTTCCCAGACCGGCCGGGTCGCCCCTGTCGACCAGGGCGGCCCGCCCGCTGGACCAGAGGCCGAAGAATATGTAGCTGATCAGGGCAAACACCGGAACCACGGCGTTGAACCACCGATGCGGCCGGTCCGGGACCGGCTTGAAGGCCGCGGTGTCAAAATCGGAGAGAGGTGTGGCGGTGGGTCCTAGCACCTTGCCTTCCCGCGCCCGCCTCTCGGCCCGGTACATGGAACCGAAGTCCCGCCCCAGGAATCCGACCAGGAAACAGAGGACCAAAGCCATCCAGGGGTAGAAACAGTAGGGAATGGTATTGAGGAAGGTGCCGTAGGGATCGCGCTCGATGCCGGCGCCGGCCAGTCCGTCTCCGATCAGGCTCACTTCGAAACCGATCCAGCTGGACACCAGGGCGATACTGGCGATGGAGGCTGCCGTGGTATCGACGATATAGGCGAGTTTCTCCCGCGATATCCCGAGGCGGTCGGTGATGGGACGCATGGTCGGGCCGACGATCAGGGTGTTGGAATAGTCGTCGAAGAATACGAGAATCCCCATGGCCCAGGTGGCAATTTGTCCCCTTCGCCGGTTGGTCGCCAGGCGGCTGAGGGCGGCGACGATTCCCTGGATCCCCCCGCTGCGGGAGATCACCCCGATCATGCCGCCCAGCAGGAGGGTGAATAGACAGATCGAGACCTTGTCAGGATCGGTCAACGCCTTCATGGCGAAGTGATCCACGCATCGGAGCAAGGCGGAGAAGGGATTGAAGTCGTAGAGGAAAAAGGCGCCGAGCCAGGTCCCCGCGAACAGGGCTATGACCACCTGGCGGAAGGCGAGCGCCATGGCGATGGCGAACAATGGCGGGAGGATGGTGAGAAACCCCGGCAGGACGCGCAGGGTGGTGTTTGACGCCACTCCATGGGAACTGGTCGCATGAAAGTAAAGGGTGCCGCGCGGCGCCGCCGCCAACGGCTCCAGGGAGACCGGTTGTTCTCCCTCCAGGAGGATCTGTTGACTGGCAAGGATCGGGCCGGAGGGGAGGGGGGAGGCGGTGATCCGGATTTCCACCAGACTCACCTCTCCCGGGGAAAGTCCGGTTGCCCGCAGCCGCGGGGTGATCGGCAACCCGGAGACTCCTATGGGGGGTAACTGCCACTCGATCCCGTAGGTGGGAGTCTCAGGGGAGGAAAGGGGAGGATCGGAGGCCGCCGCCGGACCGGCGATTCCGGCGAGGCAGGCGAGCACCAGGAATCTCCACCCCCGGCGCCGGTTTCCGGAACCGGTAGGCCGCGCGCACGGCGACAGCTTGCCGGCAGGGCCACCCCGGACCCGATCACCCTGTTCCTTCTGGATGGGTTTGGGGCCGATCATCCGTCAGGTCAGGGGTTTATCCTTGATGCGGATTTAAAGCGGGAAGGGCGTCCTCGCTGTGGTGATTTCGGAGAGGAGATGGGTCGGGCGGAAAGGTTGGGACGAGCCGCCGCGGCCTCTTTGTCGTCCACGACCGGAAGCCCAAGGCCGGCCCGGATCTTGGTCTCGATCTCGCGGCAAATGTCCGGGTTATCCTTCAGAAAGGTCTTGGCGTTTTCCCGCCCCTGGCCGATCTGCAGATCTCCGTGGGAGAACCAGGCACCCGATTTCTCCACCAGGCCGTTCTCGACAGCGAGGTCCAGGAGGTCTCCCTCCATGGAGATCCCCTTCCCGTACATCAGATCGAACTCCGCGAACCGGAAGGGGGCGGCCATCTTGTTTTTCACCACCTTGACCCGGGTCCGGCTGCCGATGCTCCGTTCCCCCTCCTTGATCGCCCCGATCCGGCGAATGTCGAGGCGGACGGAAGCATAGAACTTCAGGGCGCGGCCGCCGGTGGTGGTTTCCGGGTTGCCGAACATCACCCCGATCTTTTCCCGGATCTGGTTGATGAAAATGAAACAGGTACGGGACCGCGCCACGGCACCGGTGAGTTTTCGGAGGGCCTGGGACATCAGCCTGGCGTGCAGGCCGACGTGGGAATCCCCCATCTCCCCTTCCAGTTCCGCCCTCGGCACCAGGGCGGCCACCGAGTCGATGATGATGGCGTCGAGCGCCCCGGATCGAACCAGCATGTCGGCGATCTCCAACGCCTGCTCGCCGTTGTCCGGCTGGGAGACCAGCAACTGGTCGGTGTCGACCCCCAACGCCTTGGCGTATACCGGATCGAGGGCGTGCTCGGCGTCGACAAAGGCCACGATCCCCTTCCTGCGCTGCGCCTCGGCAATGATGTGAAGAGCCAGGGTCGTCTTTCCGGAGGATTCCGGGCCGAAAATCTCGATCACCCTGCCTCGGGGGACACCCCCGATCCCCAGGGCGGCATCGAGGGCGATGGAACCGGTGGGGATGACTGGAACCCGTACTCCGATATCCCTCGACCCGAGCCGCATGATCGAACCCTTTCCGAACTGTCTCTCGATCTGTGTCAGGGCGAGATCCAGAGTCTGGTTCCGCTCAAGATTTTCTTGTTTCATTTCGGTTTCCTTTGAACGCATCGGAGGGCAGGAGACAAAGCGCCTGGCCGGAATGATAGAGGAGGGGTCCCCCTCAAGTCAAGAGCTTGACAGTCCTGCGGCCGGAAAGTATATTTGCCCGCGTCGTGGATCCGAGAGCATTCAAACTGATGCGTCGAACTCAATATTTAAAACCCTCCCTGGTCCTGTTGTTTTTTGGAGTTCTGTCGTTCGGGTGCGCCGCCGGTCCCAGGCCCAGCCCGGCGTCCCAGCGGCCAATCCCGGCCGCAACCCCTGATATCGATCGATCGAACTCCCCGGATTCCAGGAACGATCCGGATCGGTTGGCACCGTTGCCTGACCGCCGGCCCGAGCCCGGAAGCCTGGCCCTGAGATCACTCCTGGAGGAGATCGAATCGGGTTCGTCCCGGGCCGTGAGCGCCTTCGAAGCGGGTGACCGTGAGGTCGCCAAGGAGAGGTTCCAGGAAGCCCTCGATCTGATCCTCGATTCCGAATTCGATCTCGCGTCCACTCCCTCGTTGCGGCAGGCCTTTGTTGAGGTGGTGGATCGGATGAATGCCACCGATCTGAAGTTCCTGCCGGAAACCTCACCCACCAACGAAACCTGGGAGAGTGCGGCGAGCGATGAGCTTTCCCGCATCGACCCCGACATCGTCGCCAAGAAACCGGCCAAGGAGAAGGGGGCGGACGGGAAAAAGCCCCGGAAGATCACCTACGATATTCCTGTCGAGGTCAATGACACCGTCCTTTCCTGGATCGAAATCTACCAGACGCGGCTTCGCCCCCAGTTCGAGGTGGGGTTGCGCAATTCCGGACGTTTCATGCCGATGATCCTGAAGATCTTCGCGGAGGAGGGGGTTCCCCTCGATCTTGCTTACATGGCGCACGTGGAAAGCTCCTACAAGACGAGAGCCTATTCCCGGGCCAAGGCGATGGGGATCTGGCAGTTCATCCAATCGACCGGACGGGTCTACGGCTTGCACCGGGATGACTGGGTGGATGATCGGGCCAATCCGGAAAAAGCGACGCGCGCCGCGGCCCGCCATCTCAAGGATCTATACGAAACCTTCGATGACTGGTACCTGGCAATGGCGGCATACAACGCCGGGTCGGGCAGGGTCAGGTCGGCGATTCGCCGGACCCGGTCGCGGGACTTCTGGGTGCTGCGCCGCACCCGGTATCTGCGCCGGGAGACCAGGAATTACGTCCCTGCGATCCTGGCCACGATCCTGATCGCAAAGGATCTTGAAAAATATGGATTCCATGTGGAAAAGCTCTCCCCGTGGGAATTCGACCTGGCCGAAGTGGAATCGATGACCGATCTCCGGGTAGTGGCGAAATGCGCCGGAGTCGATGTCAAGGAGGTCCGGGAGCTGAATCCGGAGCTTCGCTGGCTCACCACCCCCCCGATCAAGACTTCCTACACCCTGCGGTTGCCTGCCGGCACCAAGGAAACCTTTGCGAAGAACTATTCAGAACTGCCGGCGGACGAGAGGGTGCTTTGGGTCCGGCACCGGGTGCGGCGCGGCGAAACCTTGTCGGTCATCGCCCGCCGGTACGGGACCACCATCCGGGGAATCCAGGGCGCCAACGGGATTCGCAACCGTCACCGGATCCGGCAGAACACCGTTCTGATGATTCCGGTCGGCCCCCATGGACGGGTTTCGGCCAGTGCCGCCGTTTCTTCCCCGACCTACAAAAAGGGCCAGCGGGTCCGGCACCGGGTGCGGCGCGGTGAAAGCCTGTCCACGATCGCCAGACGGTATCGAACCGATGTTGGCAGCCTGTGCGCCTGGAACCAGTTGAGCCCGACCTCGATTATTTATGCGGGAGAGCGGCTCACCGTCTATTACCGCGGGAAGGCGGACCAGATCGCCAATTCTGTCCCGGCGAAAATCGCCGGCGGCAGCGCCGATTCCCGGCGAGTCAAATACCGCATCCGGAGGGGCGATACCCTTTCCGGGATCGCCAAGAAATTCCGCACCAATCTGCAGAGCCTTTGCCAGTGGAACGGCATCAGCCACCGCGACCCGATCTTTCCCGGTGAAACCCTGATCGTTTACTCGAGGCGCTGAGCCGATTCGGGTCCGCCCCGGCCTCCCGTTTGCCCGCCCCCTTTCTCCTCTGCTAAAATGAGCAAGATCAGGCTCGACCCTGTTGCCGCGGGCGCCAACTCCGCCCGTCTGGAGCGAGGCCCGCACAACTTGAGATTTCTTTTCCCGATCATTCTTCTGGTTTTGATCGCCCCGGCCTGCTCCTCCCCGGGCCCTGAGCCGGAGCCCGCTCAGGGGACAACGCCGGACCTCTCGGATCGGATTGCGGCTGGGCTCCAGGAATACAAACGAGCCGATTTCGAGAGTGCGGCGGACCGGTTCGGGGTGATCGCCAAACTGGATCCGGAAAACGAGCGTATCTTCTTCTACCTGGGCTCCGCTTTCCTGCAACTGCATCAACACCGTGCCGCCCTGGAGGCGTTCGATCGCGCCGTTTTCCTCAAGGAAGGATTCCGTGAAGCCCGGCTTGCCCGGGCCCGTGTTCAGATCCGGATGGGGGATTTTCCGGCGGCCGAGATTGACCTCCGGCGAGTCCTGGAACAGGATCCCGAGAGTCTCACCGCCCTGTTTAACCTTGGGTTCCTGCTGGTCCGAATGGGAAAATATGAGGAAGCGGTGCGACGCCTCGAGAGGGTCCTCTCCCTGCGCCCGGACCATCCCGAGGCGCCGTACTACCTGGGGAAAGCGGCCCTGGCGATGGGGGAGGTGGTGAAAGCGAAACAGGCCTTCGAGACGGCAATCCGCCTGGATCCCGACAATGCCAGGTCCTATTTCAACCTGGGAAATCTCCTGATCCGGGAGGGACAACGGAAGGAGGGGGAAGAACGCCTTGCGGTCTTCAAACGATTGAGCGATCAGGTCACCCAAAGCGAACATATCCGCGAGCAGATCCATATCCTTGGCCTCGAAGCCTTTCTTCTGCAAAAAGAGGGGAAGACGGACGAGGCGGTCGCGAAATACCGGGAAGTTCTCCGGATCGCCCCGGATCACGTCCCCACCCGCAAGGATCTTGCAATCGTTTTCCTGAGCCAGGGAGAAACGGACGAGGCGTTGGGGGAACTCATCCGCGCCACCCAGATCGATCCAAATTATGCTCCACCCTATTTCCACCTGGCCAGGATTTACGAGGAGAGGGGAGAGACCGGCAAGGCCCGGGCCGCAACGGAACGGTTCCGCCGGCTCGATTCCGGCGGGGAAGCCCGGGAGGAGGGGTCGAGATCTTGGTGAACCTGCCCCCGTTCCCGATCCTCGCAACCGTTGCGATCCTGCTGGGAGGGGGTGCAGCCCCCTTGCCCTCCGAGGCCCCCCCCCCCCCC
>JAPUIV010000295.1 GCA_027296665.1 Acidobacteriota bacterium
TCGTTCCACTCGCCGGTGTAGTAAGGCCAGAAAAACCGATCGAATGAGGCAGCGTGGTCCCGGGCGAACACTTCGAGCCAGTGTTCCTGCTTGGCGGGAAAGTTAAGATTGACGGGATCCCGCGGGGGGGAAAACAGGAAGGTGTCCTGCGACCCCATCTCGTGGCCGTCGATGAACAGGAGCGGATGCCAGGCCGCCGCGGCCCGGATGCGGCCCCGGGTCTCGGGATGGACGCCCAGGATCCAGTCCCGGTTCAGATCGAACAGGTAATGGTTGGTCCGGCCCCAGGGCCAGTACCCGGAATGAAGGAGGGATTGATCGTCAACGTTGGGGGAAGTTCCTCCATGCTCCGCCAGCTGCTTGATGAAACGGGCCCGGCCGTCGGGATTCATCATCGGGTCGATGATGACGATGATCTCGTCGAGAAGAGCCGACACCTCGGGATCGGTGGAGGCGGTGAGATGGTAGAGGACCGCGAGGGCGGCGTCGGCGCCGGAGGTCTCGTTGCCATGGATCGAGTAGGCGAACCAGGCCACCGCCGGCAGCGACTCGAGGAGGCGTTTCCCCTCCTGCTGGGAAAGGCCGCGGGGATCGGCCAGCCGGCCGTAGCCGGCCTGAATTTCGTCGAGCTTGTTCAGGTTCACCGGAGAGGAAACGATCATGTAGTAGAGGGGCCGTCCCTCGTGGGTCCGGGCATACTCGAACAGGCGGGTGCGAGGGCTGCTCTCCTCCCAGGCCCGGAGACAGACCTCGATCTGTTCCGGCGAGGCGGTTCTCCGCCCCACCGGAAAGCCGAGGAGGGAGTCGGGGGTCGGTACCGAAGGATCGTAGTGGGCGTCGGGAAAATACTCTTTCGAGTATTCCAGGCCGTCAAGGGGTTCCGGAGGGGGAGAGGAATGGGTTTCGCCGGTCTGGGCAGTGAATGGGAGGGAAAAAAACAGAATCCCCAGCAGAAAGGTCCGAGACCGGATCCCCATGCAATGACCTCCAGGAAATCTAGCGGGCCGTGGTTCCCGCCAGCGATTGCCGTTTCTCCTCCAGTGAGGCGATCAAGCTGTCGAACGGCTTGACGAATTTTTCGATCCCTTCCTGGAGGAGTTCATCCGTCACCCGATCGAGGTCCACACCGATCGCCTGGAGGCGGTCCATCACGGCGCGTGCGTCATCCAGATTCCGTTCCAGGGTGGCTTCGACCTTGCCATGATCCCGGAATGCTTCCACGGTCTCGCCGGGCATGGTGTTGATGGTGTGGGGCCCGATCAAGGCTTCGATGTACTTCACGTCGGACTCGGTTGGATCCTTCGTCGATGTGCTTGCCCATAACGGTTTCTGGATCCGGGCGCCGTTTTTCTCCAGTTTCTTCCACCGTTCCGAGGCGAACTGCTCTTTCCAGAGTTCGTAGGCCAGCTTGGCGTTGGCGATTGCGGCCCGCCCCCGGAGCGCCTTCGCCTCCTCGATGTGATCCCCCGAGGCGATGAGGCCATCCAGGATCTTGTCCACCTTCACGTCGATCCGGCTCAGGAAGAAACTCGCCACCGAGGCGATCCCCTTGATCGACTCACCCCCGCCGTTTCGACTCTCCAGGGCGGAGAAAAAGGCTTCGATCACCTTTCGATACGCTTTCAATGAGAACAGCAGTGTGATGTTGACGTTGATTCCCCGCGCGAGACAGGCTTCAATGGCGGCGATTCCCTTGTCGGTGCCGGGAATCTTGATCAGGACGTTGGGACGGCCAACCAGCTTCCACAACCGTTCCGCTTCCTCGACGCTGCCGCGTTCATCCCGCGCAAGATGGGGGGAGACCTCGAGGCTGACGAATCCGTCAGCCCCTTCGGTCCGGTCATAGACCGGGCGAAGGATATCGGCGGCGTTCTGGATATCCCGGATTGCCAGCGCCTCATAGATCTCACCGGCCGATTTACCCTGATCCGAAAGAGTTCGGATCTGCTCATCGTAGGCATCACCGGAGGTCATGGCGATCTGGAAGATGGCCGGGTTGGAGGTGATGCCGCTGAGGCCGTCCTCCTTCACCAGCCTCTCCAGGGCCCCGTCCCGGATCAAGGGCCGCGCCAGGTTATCAAGCCAAACGCTCTGCCCCTTTTTGGCAAGCTCAACCAGCGGGTTCACTTTCATGGGTGTCCGTTCCTATCCTTTTGGTTTTTCGTATCTGTGCACGAACCGGTAGATGAAATAGCGGTGAATGGGAGCTTCATCCTCGCGCCCGTCGAATTCGAAGGTGTCATCCGCGTTGTACAGAACATCCGATTTTTCGATCAATTCGAACCCGGCGGCGGTGATCTCCCGGATCACCAGTTTTTCGTTGATCCGGTGGAGGTCCACGTCGCGTCCTTCCTTGTCGGTGAAGGCGTCGATCACACCCAGCACCCCCCCCGGCTTCAGGGCGCGCATCAGGTCGGGAAGGACCGCGGTTCGTTCCTCGGCCTCGCCGAGATCGTGGTAATTGCGAACCGTGATCATGACGTCGATGCTGTTGTCCTTCAGATCACTGAGTGGTCCGACAAATTCAACGTTCTCCAGCTTCCCCGCCTCGATCCTCTCGCCCACTGCCTTCCTGATGCGTTCCTCGTATTTCGACTGGTAGTACAGCGGGCCGAGAACGGCGAGGACCTTGCCCTTCTCACCGACGATGTTCGACAGGATCTGGGTGTGGTATCCCCGTCCAGGCCACAGGTCGGCGACGATCTGGCCGGGCTCGATGCCGAGGAAGTTATACACTTCCAGCGGTTTGAATCCGCCGTCCCGCTTGAGGTCATCCTCGCTCCGGGAGGGATCGGCCAGGGGATCGTTCGCGAGTTCGGAGTAAGGAGAGGTGGTTTTTTTTACTCTTCTGGCGCCCTGCTCTCCGAAGCTGGGGGAGATCAATGATACCGCCGCCACGAGGACGGGAACGGAAAGAAGAAGAGCGGGAACTTTCATATCTGTCTCCTTGCCGGGAGCCGGTCCCTTCGCCGTATGGATGAGGGAAGGGGAACCCCCATGCAGAAAAAATGATTCCTTGCCCAGGTGTCGCGGGGATTGGTACCACAGATCCGGCGCCAGGGTCAATAGGGACAAGGGGATTGGGGAGGCTATTCCCTGGTTGTCCGGTGCCGGTTCCGCAATTCCACACCTCCAGATTCACGACTCCGGCCCGGACCCATTCTACCCGGTTTTCAAATCGTCCGGCCATCGACACCATCTTCCAAAAAAAAGGCCCCTCTTTCAGGAGAGGGGCCTTGCGCGATT
>JAPUIV010000296.1 GCA_027296665.1 Acidobacteriota bacterium
TTGGCTGAGCCAGAGAAACGGTGTCGTTTGGCTCCGATTCCTTTCTCAGGCCGGCATAAAGGGGAAGAGATCCAAGCGCAACAAGAAAGGGCAAAAAAAGTTTCGCCATCCCCAGGGCCGGGGAGAATCTTCCTCCTGGAGGGTTCAGATCCATTGGTGGTACTCGCCCAGATTGTGAGAGAAAATCCTCATTCTTTATAATGAAAAAAGCCCTGAAAATCAAGCCCCTTTTGCGATCCAGCCATCCCTGGGGTGGTTGGGGGTGGGGAAGTAATCCCTGGAAGGATCAGGTAGGCAGATTGCAGCAGCCGATGTTGCCGCGAGGATTTCGGTCTGCCTCCTCCACGATCCGCTGGAATGCCTCTCTCCAGTCGGGGGAGAGGGCCGGGATCCCGATCGCCTTTCTGGCCCCTTCCACGTTCTGCCGGTTGAAATTGAACAGTGCGTGGATCCTTGCCACCGTCATCCGCCTCGGATCGACTTTCAGCCGTTCGATACGGTCTCCCGCTCCGACTTCCCCCTCGATCAGGACCCGGAGATAAAAGCCGACCCGGCCGCTTCGCAGGAACATGCGGGGGAATTCCGCCATTCCGATGCGGATTCCCAGCTTGAAACAGGGTTGCCTCGGCTGGGTCACCTCGACCATGGCGCCACCCACGCGGAAGACATCCCCCACGTGGACCTCCCCCTCGCTCATCCCCTCGACGGTAAAATTCTCCCCGAATTGCCCATGCGGTAACTCATCCCTTCCCAGTTCCCGCTTCCAGTATTCGTAATTTTCGAGGGTGTAGACGTAGACCGCCTTGTGGATGCCGCCATGCACCTCGCGGGCAGCCTGGCTGTCCCCCGCCAGGTTCATGGTCCCCAATCGGACCCGTCCCCGGACCGGCTCCTTGAAGATGCCGGTGCGAACCGGTTTCCCCTCATGGGATACCTCCCGCGGAGTCGCCACGTTCACGGAAATGAGTTTCATGCCAGGGTTCCTCGGGTGTTTCGAATGCCATATCCCTGTTCAATTAAGATAGAATTCTCCTGATGGGAGATCCAGCGAAATTTTTTCGCCCCCTTCATCTTGCGGGGATGGCGATCCTGCTCCTCCTGTCCTCTCTCGATAACGCCTTCCCGGAGGAGGAACGCTCCATCCGGTGGGGAGGCAGGATTCAACTGGACGGCCATTCCAGCAGCGGGGATCCGGCCTACCAGCCATTCCTTGCGGACGGGACGGAATTCAGGCGGGCCCGCCTGTTCGTGGAGGGCGACCTCAACGGCTATACCCGGTTCAAGGCGCAGTACGATTTCGCCGACGAGATCGACCGCTCGGCAACCGACAGCGCCGGGAATACCGTCCAATTCGACGACGCCCCCGCATTCAAGGATGTCTACCTCGAACTTCACGAACTTCCAGGGGTTGGCGCGATCCGCTTCGGGCATTTCAAGGAACCGTTCAGCCTCGAGGAACTGACCACCAGCAACCATAACACCTTCATGGAACGAGCCCTCCCCAACCTGTTCGCTCCCAGCCGCAACACCGGCATCATGCTTCACAACCAGCATGCCGGCGGCCGCCTGACCTGGGCCGTTGGGGGGTTCGCCGAGACCGATGACGAGGGCACGGCCCGTTCGGGAAGCACCAATATCTCCGGCCGCTTCACCGGCCTTCCCTGGTACCGGGACGACAAGCGGTTTCTTCATCTCGGCCTCGGTCTGAGCCTGCGCATGCCCGATGCCGGCACGGTAGAGTTCTCCACCCGGCCGGAAGCCCATCTCGGCGGGAAACCGATCTCGACGGGAACGATCAGCAACGTGGATGATCTCACCACTCTCTCGGCCGAGGCGGCGATGGTTTTCGAGCGGTTTTCGGTTCAGGGAGAGTACTTCCGGACCGATCTGGATGATGGAGCGACCGACCCTGGCTTCGATGGATGGTACCTGTACGGATCGTTCTGGCTGACCAGGGGAGATCACCGGAGTTATGATAAATCGGCAGGCGCCTTCGGCCAGGTCAGACCTGCCACCCCGTTCGATCCCCTCAAGGGAGGCGCCGGGGCATGGGAAGTCGCCCTGCGCTATTCCCATCTCGACCTCTCCGAAACGCCCAACGGAGCCGCGCCCCCCACCGGCTCCACCGCCCAGGTCGGCGGGGAGATTCGCAACCTCACCATCGGGATCAACTGGCACCTGAACGATTTCACCCGGTTCATGTTCAACTACGTCAACTCCGAACTGGAGGACGGATCGATGAACGCGACCAATGACGCGAACCTCTACCTCCTCCGCATTCAGGTCGATTGGTAATCCCCGCCTGGAACCGCTACCGCGGGCTGTTCTCTCCCTTCACGTCCAGGGTGACGAACAAGAAGGCGTAAATGTCGCTGTACTCCTCGAGAATTTTCGTGGTCGGCTTCCCGGCCCCATGACCTGCCTTGGTCTCCACCCGGATCAGTATGGGATTTTTTCCGCCGTCCGCCGCCTGCAGCGCGGCAACAAACTTCTTGGCGTGCGCCGGGACCACACGGTCATCGGTATCGGCGGTCGTCACCAGAATCGGAGGATAATCGACCCCCTTCTTCACGTTGTGCAGCGGTGAATAGGCGTAGAGGAAGGCAAAATCTTCGGGACTCTTCTCCGCGTTGCCGTACTCCGGAACCCAGTATCTTCCCACGGTCCATTTCTGGTACCGGAGCATGTCGGTCACCGGGACCTGCGCCACCACGGCGCCGAACAGCTCCGGTCTCTGGAGCAGACAGGCGGTCACCAGGAGGCCGCCGTTGGAACCTCCGTTGATCGCGAGTTTCTCCCGCCGAGTGTAGCGTTTCTCGATCAAGAACTCGGCCGCGGCGATGAAATCATCGAACACGTTCTGCTTGTTTCCCAGCATCCCCGCCTGGTGCCATTCCTCCCCGAATTCACTGCCGCCGCGCAGATTGGCCACCGCCAGGATCCCGCCGTTTTCGAGCCAGACCAGCCTTGTGACCGAGAAGCTCGGGGTCAGGTTGATATTGAACCCTCCGTAACCGTACAGCAGGGTATGATTGTCGCCGTCTCTCTTCATCCCCTTCTTGTAGGTCAGGAACATCGGCACCCGGGTGCCGTCCTTGGAACGATAGAACACCTGCTCGGTGACGTACCCCGACGGATCGAAGCTGATCTCGGTCGACCGGAACGGGATGGTCTTGCCGGTGCGAAAATCGTACCGGTAGATGGCCGTCGGATAGACGAAAGATTGGAATCCGAAAAACATTTCTTCATCTTCCTGGCGGCCGGTCAGCCCGATGATCGAACCGATGGCCGGGAGGGGGATTTCCTTCAGGAGCTTTCCCTCCAGATCGAACAATTTCAGCAGTTCGTGCGCCTGGTGCATGTACTGGATGATCATCTGCTGGTTCACAATCTCCGCGGAGCTGATCACATCGTCCTGTTCGCCGAGAACCTCCTTCCAGTCCGCCCGGCCGGGGTGATCGAGATCGATGGCAACAACTCGCCCGCGGGGGGCGTCCAGGTCGGTTTTGAAGAAAAACCGCTTGCCGGCGTTGCCGACCGGCTGGAATTCGGCCTCGCCCACCTCCAACAGCTTCACGAACTCGCCATCGGATTCCACCGGGCGGTAGTAGATCCCGTTGCGCTGATCGGTTCCATGGTAGGCGTACAGGAGCAGGTATTCACCGTCCTCGGTGATGAAAGGCACGAAACCGAGCTCCTTGTTCTCCGGCATCTCGAAGATGAGCTTGTCCTTTGATTGCGGCGTCCCGAGGCGGTGCCAGTAAACCTGGCTGAAGTTGTTCTCGTCCTCCTCGGGCACGGTGCCCGGTTCCGGGAACCGGTTATAAAAGAAGCCGCTGCTGTCGTGCTTCCAGGCGATTCCGGTGAACTTCACCCATCGGATCACTTCATCGAATTCCTTGCCGGTGTCGATCTTCCGGATCCGGATCTCCTGCCGGTCGCTGCCGCTGCTGGAGAGTCCGTAAGCAAGCAAGGTTCCGTCCCTGTTATAGGCCTGGTTGGTGAGGGCAATCGTGCCATCCTCGCTGAGCTTGTTGGGGTCGAGAATGGTCCTGGGTTTGCCGGCCAACGATTCCACCATGTACAGCACCGACTGGTTCTGGAGTCCGTCATTCTTGGTGAAGAAGTACCGGTCACCATGCCTCTGCGGAACACCATACTTCGGGTAGTCCCATAGTTCCCGCATCCTCTCCTCGATCGATTCCCGGGCCGGAACGGCGTCAATGAATTTCCGGGTGACCCGGTTTTCCGCCTCGACCCAGGCGATGGTTTCCCTGGAATCGGCATCTTCCAGCCAGCGGTAGGGATCGGCCACCTCGGTTCCGTGAAAATCGTCCACCACCGCGGACCTTTTCGCTTCCGGGTATTTCCATTTCCGATCCTTCTTCTTCCCCGCCGATTCAACGCTCCCGGCAGTCGCGGCCAGGGCCAGAACCAGGGAACCGGCAACAAGCAACCAGTGGAATCTCATCTCTCGATACCTCCTGTATCTAATTTGTTCGGCCCGGAAAGGCCGAGGATATCAAATCTTACCCGCGGCGGGACGGTCCAGAAACCAGAACAGTTCACCGGAAGCCGGCCGGATGAGACCGGCGGGAAACCGTCCGGGGCGATCCTCTTCTTCCAGGACCTTCCGGACGGTAACGGCCTTGCCGGCCCCCGCCACCAGGAATATGACGCATCGGGCCTGGTTGAACACCGGAACGGTCATCGTGATCCGGAAATTCCCGAGCTTCTCCAGCCAGGGGGCAACCACCAGCCGCTTCGATTCCTGGACCGCCGGGGTTCCCGGAAACAGGGAGGCGGTATGGCCGTCCGATCCCATGCCGAGAAAGACCAGATCGAACCGGGGGAATCGACCCTCCGGAAGCTTGAAAAAGCTCCGGATCTCCTTTTCATATGCGATGGCGGCCGCGGCAGCATCTTTCCCTTCCAGGGGAACCGGATGGAGGTTGGCTGGACCGATCTCGACGCGGGACAGAAGAGCGGCGCGGGCCGAACCAAAATTGCTTTCCGGATGGCTGAAAGGGACCGGGCGTTCATCCCCCCAGAACAGGTGGACCGCCGACCATGAGAATTCTCCTTTTCCGGGAACCCCGGCGGCGAGTTTCTCGAACAACCGAACCGGCGTCGAACCACCCGACAGCACAACGGTGAATCTTCCCCGTTCCTGTATCGATGCCGCCGCCCGCCGGCGGAACTCCTCCGCCGCCGCTTGAGCGAGGGCGTCCGGGTCTTGAAAGACCCGAATATTCCCTGCCGCGCCGGAGCTATCGGAAACGATCGGCACCGGCCTACTCTCCGCCCTCTCTGCAGAACTTTTCGTACAGATCCACCTCGAAGGGAGACCCGATGGCGATCGGCACCTGCTGGTGCAACGACTCCGGCCGGATGTCGAGGATCGATCCCCGCCCGGTAGTGGCCCGGCCGCCGGCCTGCTCAACCAGGAAGGCCATGGGAGCGCACTCGTACAGGAGCCGCAGCTTGCCGTTCCTGTTCTTTTCATCTTCGGGGTAAAAGAAGATGCCGCCTTCCAGCAGATTCCGGTGGATATCGGCCACCATGGCGCCAACGTACCTCAGAGAATAGGGACCATTGGAGGCCAGATCTTTTCCGGTGAGATGATCGACAAACTTCCGGATGTACGGATCCCACTGCCCGTACTTCCCCAGATTCGCGCTGTAATAGCTCCCGCGCGCCGGGCTGCGGATCAGCTCCTGCGTGAGGAGGAATTCGCCGCGGCGGTTGTCGAGGGTGAACCCGTTCACCCCGGCACCACCGGTAAAGACCAGGATCGTGCCCGGCCCGTACATCACGTAACCGGCCGCGGCAATCGGCAGGCGATCCTGGAGCTCCGCCAGGGGATCCTGGCTCCGGCCTGTCCGTTTCCTGCGGTAGAAGCTGAAGATGGTACCCACCGTGCCGTTGATGTCGAGGTTGGACGATCCGCCCACCGGGTCGACGCACAAAATGTAGGAATCGGGATACGCCGTATCCAGGCAACGGGCTGCCTCGAGCTCCTCCGATACCACGGCGGCGACCCGGCCGGAATCGGCGAAAGTTTCCAGGACAATCTCATTGGCGGCCACGTCCAGTTTTTTTTGCTCATCCCCCGTCGGGTTTTCCCCTCCCGCCATTCCCAGATTGCCGGAAATGGAGGCATTCCGGATCTCGTGGGAGATCGTTTTCGCCGCCTGGGCCAACCGGGTCATGAGGACATTCAGGGCCGGGTCGAGGCGGGCCCCATCCTTCTTAAGAAGGAAACTTCCCAGAGTGATCTTTTCCTGGCTGTTCATATCCCTGCTCCTCCCGCCTTCAATTCCGTTCCGCCGCGGCGACGGCAAAACGGGCCGTGCCCAGCAGGGCGGTTCTGTCGTTCAGAATCACCTTCGCCGGCATGCTTTCCACCAGGGCCTGCATGCGTCCCTTGGCAAAATACCGGCTCCGGAACGCGGCCCCTTCGAGCTTTTCGACAATCTTCGGCGCGATCCCTCCTCCCAGGAACAGCCCCCCGGTCGCCATGAACTTCAACGCCAGGTTCCCCGCCTCGGCGGCGTAAAACCCGACGAACAGG
>JAPUIV010000003.1 GCA_027296665.1 Acidobacteriota bacterium
GAGTTCCGTGCCCGGCGGATCGCCGCCAAGCCGCTGCACGGCACCGGCTGCACCTTCTCCGCCGCCATCACCGCCGGCCTCGCCCTGGGGAAAGATCTGGTGGAAGCGGTGGCGGCCGCCAAGC
Organism: Acidobacteriota bacterium; assembly: GCA_027296665.1. Taxonomy (GTDB): domain Bacteria; phylum Acidobacteriota; class Polarisedimenticolia; order JAPUIV01; family JAPUIV01; genus JAPUIV01. Next base: position 125 of record JAPUIV010000003.1, read on the forward strand.
AGTACATCACCCGGGCGATCGAAACCGGCCCCCGGCTCGGCCGCGGTCCCGGCCCGGTGAACCATCATGCGGAATTCTGATTTGTGTCCGGATCAATACCGGTGGAGGATTTCATGAAACGATCGGCGTTTGTTCTCTTCGTGGTTCTTGTCTCTTTCATGGGAATGGTCCATGGGATGGAGGGGAAGGATCCGGAAGTCGCCGAAGTGATCGTGAACGCCTTGCAGAGTTCGGCGGATGGGTGGAACGCCGGGGATCTGGATGCGTTTCTCGCCCCTTACGATGCAACGGCCCGCTACATGACCGGTTCCGGTCCGGTCGGATGGGACGGGATGCGGGCGCGTTACCGGGAGAAATATTTCGAGAATGGGCGCCCCGAGCAGGCGTTGGAGTTCGACCGTATCGAGGTGCGGGAGCTGGGCGGCGGGATCGCTCTGGTGACGGGGCGCTTCCGGCTGTCGGGCGGCGGCCAACCGGAGGGCAGCGGATGGTTCACCTTGATCTGGAAACGGACCCCGGCAGGCTGGAAAATCATCCACGATCATTCATCTTGAGGGGATCCGGTAGGGCGGCTACCCCTTCTTGCCGATGACGTAGGCGAGCCAGCTGGCGCACCCGTCCGCCTTCTCCACTCGCTGAAAGATGCCGTTGCCGCCGCCGGACCGGTTATCGTCCCCCTCCCAGTAAACCAGGGTGGCCGGGAAGCCCGCCTCGCGCATCACCTCCCGGAGCTCCGGGATTGACCAGAGTCTCCAGTCGTACAGAAAGGCGTCGCGCAGCCGGGTGCCGTCGGGCAGCTTGAAATGGATGGCGAACTCCGATTCCTGCGTGATCGGGTTGTATGTTTTCTGATCCCAGAAATAGGTGAACTTGTGCCGCCCGTTCCTCTTCTTGTGGAACCGCCACTCGCTGTGTGGTTCGTAAGCCTCCGATCCGCCGGTGGTGTCAACAATGAACAGACCCTTCGATTTCAGCGATCGGAAAGCGGCCCGGAAATAGTTCCTGAGTTCCCGCCGTTTCTTGAAAACGTAATAGGAGAAGTTGCAGGCGAGGACGATGTCGACCTGCGGCCGTTGCACCTCCAGGACGTTCCGCCGCAGGAGGGTGAGGCGTTTCTTCTGGTGGGCCGACAATTTGCGCAGGTGCCGGGTCCGCCCGTAGGAGAGGGGATGCGCGTCCAGGTCCACGCCGATGGCGGAATTTTCCCGGCGGAACTTCACCCACTCGCAGCACAGGCGGAAGGTGCCGCAGAAGTCCTCCCGGAGCCGTTTCGCATCGCTTCCGTGAATCTCCCGGAAGATCTTCGAGTAGAACCGGACGTCGGAGGGAGGGTCCTGGACCGCTTCCTCGTACAGGGCATAGAGATCGACCGGTTTATTTCGATTCCTGCCGGTTCGGTTCAAGTGCGTTTCCCTTTTTTCAGATGGAGGAGGCGTTGACCTGCCTCTTCCAGGGTTGACAGGAGCTTGCAGAAGGCGAACCGCACCTGGCGGGAACCGGAGCGCCGATCCCGGTAGAAGCTGGAGCCCGGCACCACCGCGACGCCGATCTCCCTGACGAGATATTCCGCAAAGGCGAGATCGTCGGAGAATCCGAACTCCTCGATGTCGGTCATGATGTAGTAGGCGCCGCGCGGAACAAAGCAACGGAAACCCGCCTCCCGCAGCGGGCCGAGCAGCGCTTCACGCCGCTCCAGGTACTCGGCGGCGAGTTGCCGGTAATAATTTTCCGGGAGGGCCAATGCCGCCACTCCCGCCTCCTGGAGGGGCGCGGCGGCGCCCACGGTGAGGAAGTCGTGCACCTTGCGGATGGCGCCGGTGATCTCGGGGCAGGCGATGGCCCAGCCGACCCGCCATCCGGTTACGCTGTAACTCTTCGACATCGCGTTGATGGTGATGGTTCGATCCCGCATCCCGTCGAAGGAGGCCAGGCAGAAATGGGTGGCCCCGTCGAACAGGATATGTTCGTAGATCTCGTCGGTGATGGCGATGACGTCGAACTCCACGCAGAGATCGCGAAGGAGTTCGAGTTCCCGGCGGGTGAATACCTTGCCGGTGGGATTGTTCGGGGTGTTGATGATGATCGCCTTGGGCCGGCGAGCGAAGGCGGTCCGGAGCGCATCCTCGTCGAGGGTCCATTCTCCGGCAGGGTCGGCCGGGGGATGGAGGGAGACGAAAGATGGCTTGGCACCCGACAGGATGGCGTCGGGGCCGTAGTTTTCGTAGAACGGTTCGAAGATGATCACTTCCTCGCCGGGATTCACCACCGCCAGCATCGCCGCGATCATCGCCTCGGTGGAGCCGCAGCATACGGTGATCTCGGTTTCGGGATCGATCGCCATTCCCCGCCATTTCAGGATTTGGCGGGCAATCGCCTCCCGGAATGGTTTCGCCCCCCAGGTGATGGCGTACTGGTTGATGTCGGCGGCGATCGCGTCCCGCGCGGCCCGCTTGATCTCCTCGGGGGCCGGGAAATCGGGGAACCCCTGTGACAGGTTCACGGCGCCATGCTGGATGGCCCGGCGGGTCATCTCCCGGATCACCGATTCGGTGAATTGCCCGGCTTTCGCACTGACTCTTTTGCCTGTCGCCGCCATCGAACTCCTTCCGCGGTCCGGCGGTTTTGCCGGATCGAAAACTCTCTCAGCTTAACGTACCGGCCCGCCCCGGGACAAGAAGATCTTTTCAGAAAAGGCGCCATCAACTATCATTACCCGGTCCGGCGAGCCGGATCGGTTGACCGGAAAAAGGAAGCCAGCTTCGTGAATAAATACGTGATTCGATTCCTGTCCTGGGTTCTGTTCCTACCCCTTCTCCTGAACTGTGGATGGCAGGATCGACAGGTTTATTCGCCGCAAAAGAATGAATCGATTCCCGCTGGCCGGATCCCGGAGGAATGGCCGATCCCGTTGGATTATCCTCCCGCCACCGCTCCGCGGGCCATGGTGGCGACCAGTGAGGATCTCGCCACCCGTGTGGGAGTGGAGATTCTGCGCGGCGGCGGCAACGCCGTCGATGCCGCGGTGGCCGTCGCCTTCGCCCTTCTGGTCGTCCATCCCCTGGCCGGCAACCTGGGTGGCGGTGGATTCGCGGTACTCCGGATGGCGGATGGCGAGAACGCGACCATAGATTTCCGCGAGACGGCCCCTCTCGCCGCGACCCGGGAGATGTATTTCGAGGAGGAGGAGGAAGAATCCAGGATCAGTTCCTGGAGCGGCCACATGGCGGTCGGGGTGCCCGGCACCGTCGCTGGGCTCTGGGAGATGCGCCGCCGCTTCGGGACTCTGGCGTGGGAGGATCTGATCGCTCCAGCCATCTCGATGGCCGAGGAGGGAATTCTGGTCCCGGAGCATCTGTCCCGGAACATCGGCAGGGTCGAGAAGAGACTGAGCCAGTTTCCCGCCACCGCCGCCATCTTTCTGCCGGAGGGGAAGCCCCCGGAGGCCGGCAGCCGGTGGCGCAACCTCGACCTGGCCGCCACCCTGCGGCGGATTGCAGCGGGCGGGGCGGACGAATTCTACCGGGGGAAAACGGCTGACCTTCTGGTAGCCGAAATGGAGCGCGGCGGCGGACTCATCACCCATGAAGATCTGTTGGCCTACCGGACCCGCTGGCGTGAGCCGGTGGAGTTCGACTACCGCGGCTATCACGTGATCTCGGTGCCGCCCCCGTCCTCCGGGGGGCTGGTCCTCGGCCTGATCACCGGGATACTGGAGGGATACGATCTCAAGAAGATGGGATGGCACTCCCATGCGCACGTCCATGCCATGGCGGAGGCGATGCGGTGGGGGTTCGGTGCCCGGAACACCTTCCTGGGCGATCCCGATTTCGTCGACATTCCGATCGATCGATTTCTTTCCCGGGAGATGACCACGCGGTACCGGGAGGAGATCTCCACCGAGCGGGCGACACCCTCTTCCTCCGTCTTCCCGCAGGATGACGGGGTGGCCGACCGGGGCAGCACCACTCATTTTTCGATCGTCGATCCGAAGGGAAATGCCGTGGCGTTCACCACCACCCTCAACGGATGGTACGGGTCGGGCGTGACGGTGGCCGGAGCCGGGTTCCTGCTGAACAACGAGATGAATGATTTCACCACCAAACCGGGCCACCCCAACCGCTTCGGGCTGATCCAGGGAGAGGCAAACTCGATCGCGCCCGGCAAGCGGATGCTCTCGTCGATGACTCCGACCATTGTTCTCGACCCGGACGGGGCCCTCTTTCTGGTGACTGGCGGAGCGGGAGGGTCCCGAATCATCAGCGCGGTGTTCCAGATCCTCTCCAACGCCATCGATTTCGATATGGGGGTCAATGGAGCGGTGAACTCCCCCCGGTTCCACCAGCAACACTTTCCCGATAGGCTCTCCTTCGAACCTGATGGCACGTCCGACGATCTCATCCAGGCGTTGGAACGGTCCGGCCACCAGGTGGAGCCGGCGCGGCGATTCATCGGTGTTTCCCCCACCCTGCTCCGGAAGGATGGAATGTGGACCGGAACGGGTGAATCGCACCGGCGGGAAGGGGGTTCCGCGCGGGGATTTTGATCCCGGCAACGGAAAACCGATGATCATCACCGAGAACCTGACGAAGATCTTCCGCGACAAGAAGCGGGGAGAAGTTCGGGCCGTGGACGGTATCGATTTCCAGTGCTTTCCCGGACAGATCTACGGGCTCCTGGGAGCCAACGGCGCGGGGAAGACCACGACCCTCAGGCTCCTGGCGACCATCCTCCAGCCGACCTCGGGAACCGCCCGGGTGGCCGGATACGATCTGAACACGCAGCCGGAAATGGTGCGCCGCAACATCGGTTTTCTGTCGACCGCCACCGCCCTGTATGGCAGGTTGACCGCCCGGGAAACGGTGGAGTACTTCGGCCGCCTGGGCGGCCAGAACGGATCGGCACTGGCGGAGCGGATCGAGGAGATCTTCGACCTCCTCGGGATCCAGGAATTCGCCTCCCGGCGATGCGACAAGCTATCGACCGGGATGAAGCAGAAGGTTTCGATCGCGCGGACCCTGGTGAACGATCCTGATGTGATGATCCTGGATGAGCCGACGGTGGGCCTGGATGTCATGACCTCGAGGACGATCGTCCGTTTCATCAAGGACTGCCGGAGCCGGGGGAAGACGGTGATCCTGTCGACGCACGTGATGAGCGAGGCCGAAAAACTGTGCGACACTATCGGCATCATCCACGCAGGGAAGCTGCTGGCCGAGGGATCGCTCGAAGAGTTGCGCGGCAAGACCGGCCTGGACGACCTGGAGGAGATCTTCATTCGAACGGTGGGGTTGACCGAATGAAACTGCAACAGATTGGCATCGTGTATCGCAAGGAGTTGCGGGACACCTTGCGGGACCGCAGGACCTTGATCTCAATGGTTGTCGTTCCCATTCTCCTGATGCCGATTCTGATCTTCGGCATGGCGACGATCACGATACGTCTGGTGGAGAAGGCCCGCAGCGAGGGTTCGAGCGTGATGTTGCTCGGTTCCGAACACGCACCGGAACTGGCGGTGGAGATCGAGAACCATGAAGGGATCACGGTGATCCCCCCGGCTGAAGATTTCGTCCGGAGAATCGAGAACAAGGATCTGCGGGTTGCGGTGGAGTTCCCTCCCGGGTTCGAGTCGAGACTGGAGACGGGGACCGATTCGTCCGACCTGGAGGTGAAGATCTACCATTACGAGGGGGAATTGCGCTCCACGTTTGCCCTGCGCACCATGCAGTCGATCCTCCGGAATTACCGGGATCGGGTGGTTGAAAAAAGATTGAAGGATCGGCACCTCTCCACGGAGATCCTGCAGCCGTTCCAGACGGTGGCCAGCAACGTCGCCTCGCCGGAAAAGGTGGGAGGGCAATTGACCGGAGGCCTGATCCCCTACCTGATCATCATGCTATGTCTGACGGGAGCGATGTATCCGGCGATCGACCTGACCGCCGGTGAGAAGGAGAGAGGCACCATTGAAACGATCCTGGCGAGTCCGGTGTCCAGGGGGGCGCTGGCGACCGGCAAGTTCCTGACCGTTCTGACCGCATCCGTTTCCACCGCCGTTCTTTCGCTGCTCTCCCTGGGCGTCACCCTGCGGCTGGCGCCCTTGTTCGTGGAGATCGGATCACAGAAGGGGAAACAGTTGTTCCAATTCGCCATGAGTTTTTCGGGAGTGGTGGCGGTGTTCGCCATGATCATTCCACTCGCGGTGATGTTCTCGGCCGCCCTCCTGGCGATTGCCCTCCTTGCCAAGAGTTACAAGGAAGCGCAGTCTTACATCTCTCCCCTCATGATCCTGGTGATGCTGCCTTCCCTCGTCTCGATATTGCCGGGAATCGAGCTCAGCCGATTGCTGGTCTGGATCCCGGTCCTGAACGTCAGCCTGGTGAGCAAGGACATTTTGAGCGGGACCTTCCAGTGGGATCGGATCGCCTTGATCTTCCTCTCCTCCTCGGTATACGCCGCTGGGGCGTTGTGGGTGGCCGCCCGCGCCTTCCAGCGCGAGTCGGTCCTGTTCCGCACCTGACCGGCAACTTCCCCCCCGATTACCCCTTGACTTCCACCCGATCTGGTGGTCTCTTTAGTCCAAATGGCACTCATTTCCAGACGAACCCTTGTGGTCATCGCCCTCCTCTGCCCCCTCGCCGGGGCGGGGCTCCGGGCCTCCTCTCTGGTGCAGTTCAACCTGGCCGATCTGGTGGAGCGTTCGGACCGCATCTACCGGGCCACCGTGGTCGAGATCGAACAGGGCACGGTCCAGGCGGGCGGCGGTGAGATCCCGATCATCATTTACCGGGTCCGGGTGGAGGAAGGGTTCAAGGGGAATCTCGTCTCTCCCGGCGGGAATGGGCTTGTCGAGATCCGGATGGTGAATGGCGGCATCACGCGCGATTCCGGGGGAGCGAGGTTCCTTTCCCCTCTTCCCAGGATGCCTACCATTGTCCTGGGAGAGAGTTATCTCCTGTTCACCACCCTGCCGAGCGCCATCGGTCTTTCGACCACCGTCGGCCTCGGTCAGGGATGTTTCCATCTCACCGGCTCCCCGGGTCAGGAACAGGTTCTGAACGAGTTCAATAACCTGGGCCTGTTCTCCGGCATGGAGAATCCCGGGCTTCCCCCGTCGGGATCGTTCTCCTACCCGGCCTTTTCCGAAATCATCCGGACCGAACTGACTTCTGGAGAGGGGAACTGAACGATGGGGCGCTCACGTTTGTCCCCGGTTCACCCGTATCTCCTCGCCGCGCTGATGGCGATTATCGCGGGTAATTCACCGGCTCCGGCCGGAGGGCCGCTGCTCCTGAGTCAGTCGGGCAAGCCTTTTCTCTGGCCGTCCGGCGGGACCGCCATCCCTTTCAACCCCGATCAGGGAAAGCTGGGACCCCTGGTCAACGCCGCCGCCGTCCTTCAAACGGTCACGGCATTCTCCCAGTGGGAGTCCATTCCCACCGCCACGGCGACTTATGTCAATGCCGGTAAACTGCCGGTGGACGTCAACATCACCAACTTTGCCCCCTTTCTCTTCCCTTCGGCTCCGGACGGATTGAGCGCCATCGTTTACGACGCCGACGGTTCCATCTTCGGCCTGCTGTTCGGGGGCGGGTCGGGAGTACTCGGCTTCGCCGGCCCGGAATGGGTCAATCCAGCCACCGGAACGATTCTCGAGGGAGTTTCCTTCTTGAACGGCGGCAGCATCCTCGGCGGGTTTCCCTCCAGCCGTTTTCTCGACGTGCAGGTCCACGAGTTCGGCCATTACAGCAACCTCGCCCACACGGTGGTGAATGGCCAGGTCGCCATATTGGGAGACAGCAACGGTCCATCCCCTTTCAATACCTTCCCGCCCGAGAGCCTGTTTGGAAAGATCGAGACGATGTACCCATTCATCATCGGGGGGGGAGGAATGGCCACTCCCCATGCCGACGACCGGGCGATCTTTTCCACCCTGTATCCCCGGACCGGATTCTTCGCGGAGGCGGGATCGATCTCGGGAACGATCCTTTCCGTCTCGGGTGAAGCCAAATTGTCGGGGATCAACGTCATCGCCAGGAACATCGCGGATCCTTTTGTCGACGCGGTATCGGCGATCTCGGGTGATTTTCAACTGATACCCGGTGGGTCGGGTTCCTTTGCCGGGGCGTACAGGCTGAACGGCCTGACTCCGGGGGCGGAGTACGCCGTCTTCATTGATCGGATCCGGGCTGGCGGGTTCAGCACCCCCCCGTTGAACTTCGCGAGCCCGGAGGAGTTCTATAATGGCGCCGGCGAATCGGGCGACCCGTGCACCGATTTCCCCGGGGAATTCGTCCCCGTGGTCGCCGCCGCGGGTGTCGAGGAAACCGGAATCGACATCATTCTGAATCCCTTCCCGCTCGATTTCGATTTCGACGGCGTGGTCAACCAATGCGATAACTGCCTCGACACTCCCAATCCGTTGCAGCTCGACGATGATACCGATGGCCGGGGGAACCTCTGTGACAATTGCGCGTTCCTCCCCAATCCCCTCCAGGAAGATTTCGATACCGACGGCACGGGAGATCTCTGCGACTCGTGCACCGACGGTGACGGAGATGGATTCGGGGACCCGGGGTTTCCGATCAATCAATGCGAGGTGGACAACTGCCCGGAGATCGGCAATCCCCTGCAACTGGAAGAGGACGGGGACGGCTTCGGAAACCTCTGTGACAACTGTCCGGCGGCCGCCAACTTTCCCCAGGTCGATGGCGACGGCAACGGGGTGGGAGATGCCTGCCAGCCGATCGTTGCGATTGTCGGTATCCAGCAGGAAGATGGAGTAACAGTGCGCGTGGAGACCCTCATTCTCCATCCCCAGGGGAACCAACTGATGGGAACGGCGGCGGTCCTGATCCCCCCCGATCCGGTCCCTCTCCA
>JAPUIV010000030.1 GCA_027296665.1 Acidobacteriota bacterium
GTTATGACGCCGACACCTTCGATCCCACCTTCCACCTGATCATTGGCACCCCCGGGCCTTCGGCCGCCTTGCAGGTCGCCGGCCGGTGCGGCGTCCCAGCCGCGGTGATCGAACGGGCCCGCAGGCGCGTGCCCCAGATGCGACAAGCACTATCCGGAGCGGCAAACCGGATCCATGCGGAGGAACGGCGCGCCGGGGAGGCGCGGCGGCTGGCCGAACTGCATCTTCGCGAAGCGGAATCGGCGCGGACCGCTGCCCGCCGGGAGTTGCGAGAGGGGAAGGCGGCCGGCCGCCAAAAGATGGAAAAGGAGGCAAGGCAACTGATGGAGACGGTGAAACGGGTGCGGCGGCAAGTGGCCGAGGCTGAGAAGAGGGTTCGGCGGCCGCGGTTGCGGCGAAAGGATGTCCGGGCGGCCAGGAAGGTGCTCGGGCGAACCGCCGAATCGGTCGCACCCGGCGGAAAAGTGGCCGAGATTCTGGCGCCGGCCGCCCCGGAGGGAAAGATGGCGACCGAGCGGGACCTCGACAAGGGCGTCCGGGTATGGATCTCCCCGATGCACCACGAGGGTGTGGTGCTGGAGCGAGCCTCCCGCGGCCGGGTGCGGGTGGCCGTTGGATCGATGCAACTGATCGCGAAGGTCGCTGATCTCCGGATCCTGGAGCCGCCATCCACCGCGCCGCCTCCGGAGAAACCTTTGTCCGACCCTTCGGCCGATACGGAAAACGATCCCCTGCCGTCGCCGGAAAACAGCCTCGATCTCCGCGGTCTCTACGCGGAGGAGGCGATCGCAACGATCGATCCTTTCCTCGACCGTCTCCTGCAGAGGGGTCTGACGGCCGGCTTCTTGATCCATGGCCACGGTACCGGCTCCCTCCGGCAGGCGGTCCGGCGCCACGTCGCCGGATCGCGTTACGTGATCCGACACCGGCCCGGACGGGAGGGGGAAGGCGGCGACGGGATCACCGTGGTCTGGATCCGGTAAGTTTCAGAAGTTGATTTTTCCCTGCAGGAAGAAGTAATTGGCCGATTCTCCCGGCGATCCGGTGTCGGTGATGCGATCCCCCGGATCGAAATGGCTGTATCCCGCCAGTATCCCCAGCCTGCCGTCCAGGAGGCTGAACTTGTAGGTGACATCGACCTCCTGCCCCGCCTCGGAATCGACATTGGTCAACGGGGCGGCCCGGAACACACCCGCCCCGGCGTTGTACCAGGCATCGGTGTCCTCCTCGACCAGATGGAAGTCGTGGTAGGCGACCTTGAGGGTTCCGTTCCGTCCCACCCCCACCTTGTAGTTCAGCTCCAGGTTGGTGAGGTTCTGCAGGGCGAAGAAATCCATGTACCCGTAGAAGGCATGGTTCAGGGGATAGAGATTGTCGAAGGTCTCGTGATCTCCGTCAGTTGGATCGTCATCCCCGCTGCCGTAATTGTAGGCAATGCCGAACCGGGAGTTCTTCCAGGCCGGAACGGTGTAACCGAAGGCGAAATGAGCCATGTCGGCATCCTGATCCAGCCCGCTGAAATCACCGGTCTGGCGGGCGATCTCCGCGTCGAAGTCGTAACGGCCGCGGGCAAAGGCGATCCTTCCCCCCCAGTGTGATCACCCGGTCATCGAATTCATCCTGCCGGCGGTACAGTCCGTAGAGTTCGTACCGGCTGTTCGGGACCGAATCTTTGTCGGTGAAATAGATGCCGCCGAACTCGCTGTCGAACAGGCGGTTTCCGGTGTCGTTGTGATCGTTGAATCCATCCGGGTCGATCGGAACCAGCTTGGTCCCGAAGATATCGAGGATCCGTTTCTCATCAGAACCCAGCCGGAGCCGGAACCCATCCACGATCCTCGCGGTGTTCACCCATTCCAGGGACGAGACCAGTCTCTGGATCCCCAGGTTGATCTTCTGCCGTCCGATGATCAGCTCGGCGGGATACTTTCCATCCTCGCGGAATTTCCAGGAGAGGTATCCCTGGTAAAAAATATCGAGTTCATCCACAAAGATGTTGGGGCGGGCGTCCTGGTTGATGAACTCCTCCCCGGCCACGCGGGAGTCCTGGAACTCGAAGAAGGCGGAAAGGCTTCTGGAAGCCTGCCAGGCCAGATGAAACCGAACCTGGGAAAGGAGAAAGTTGTCGTCGTTCCCGCTTCGAGCGGGATCGAACTGGAAATCATTCTTGTCCTCCAGGCGGACCCGGACACTCCCCCCCACGGTCACCGTGTCGCTCAACTGATGCCAGTCGGCCTCCTTCCCCTTGCCGGCCTTCGCTGCCGCGGCCTCCGCCGGGGGACTGAGAATGGCGATGGAAAAGATCAGAAGAATCCCAGGTCCTTTAATCATCCCTCCTCCTTCTTTCAGGGTCTCGAATGAAAAGCACGCACTCCTGCGAATTTTCACTCACCCGGATCCGGACTCGCGGACAGGAAACCGCATCATCTGGTTGATGCCGCTTTATGCAAGTCCCGTTCCGGAATACCGGATCGTTCAGAAGGCGATGGTGACCCCCCCGAACAGGCTGAAATCGGGAGAACGGAACCCCAGCACCTCCTGGTAATCCTCGTCGAACAGGTTGTCGATGCGGGCAAAGAGATCCACCGCATCGTTGAGCCGCATGGAACCGGCCAGATTCACGACGAAATAGTCTTCGGCGGTCACGGTGAGGAAGGTGAGCGGATCCAGATCCCGCCTGGTTCCCACGTACAGCAGGGAGAGAGTGGCCTGTCCCGCGTTTCCCGGAAACAGATAGGAGATACTGCCGCCGGCTTTGTTTTTCGGCCGGCGCAGGAGTTGTTCGCCATCGGTGATTCCGAAACTCGCCGCCCGGACCGCCTCCGCGTCGGTGTAGGTATAGTTCAGCCGGGAGATCCAGTTGCGATTGGGCCGGAATTCCAGGGAGGTCTCGACACCCTGGGTCCGGACCTTCTCGATGTTGACGACCTTGCCGACTGAACCGACGAACACAATCATGTCATCGATATCGTTGTAGAAGAAGGTCAGTCCGGCGGAGATCTTTCCCGCCCTCCAGGCCTGGCTCACGCCGGCGTCGAAACCGAATGACTCCTCGGGGTCGAGGGCGGGGTTGTTGGAACCGAACGAGGCGTCGAACCGTTCCGAGAGGGAGGGGGCCTTGAATCCGGTGCCGACGCTGGCATGGAACCGGGTCGCGGCGCCCGGCAGTTCGTAGCTCCCCGCCAGCCGGTAGGTCGCCTCGGTGCCGAAATCATCGTAATCATCCACCCGGAACCCGATCGTGGAGGAAAACCGTTCCTTCCACTCCCAATAATCCTGGAAGTAGAAGGCGGAGCTGTCCTGATCGGCGGCGAATCCGGAGTTGAATGGGGGAAAAGGAAGGGACACCTGGCCCTCCCCATCCTGGCGCTCGAACTCCAGGCCCAGGGTCATCGTGTTGTGGTCGCGAAGTTGGAGGTTGTGCTGCCAATCGACTCCGAAGATCCGGCCCCGGAAGGCGGAGGGGAAGAAGTCTGCGATGGCGCCACGATTGTCCCGATCGATGCTGTGATTCCAGATGCCCAGTTTCTGTTGCCACCGCCCGCGGAAGGCGGACCACCGCGGTTCCACCTTGAATACCGACTGGTCCGCATCGGTCCTCGGCAGATCGGGATCGGTGAATGCGTCGAAATCGATTCTCGAATCAATGACCCGGAACAGGAAATCGATCTGGAACCGGTCCGAGGTCTCGACCCCGAACCGCCCGGCGACGGTGCGGTTGGTGTAGCCATCGTCCTCGGGGTTGTTCGAGGCGGCGGAAAACCCGTCCGAGTCGAACCGGGTTGCCGAGAAGGAGTAATTGATCTTTCCGTTGCCTCCCTCGGATCGAAAAATCCCGTTCTTGGTTCCGAAGGCGCCTCCTTCCGCGGTGAATGAGAAGGTTGGCGTGCCGGCCCCTTTCCTGGTGATGATGTTGATCACGCCGCCGATCGCGTCCGATCCGTACAGGGTGCTCTGCGGCCCGCGCACCACCTCGATGCGGTCGATATTGTCGACCAGGAGGTTGCCGAGAACGGCGGCGCCGGCGGGACTCCCCGGGTCATGGACCTGGACGCCGTCGATGAGAAGCAGGGTATGGTCCGAATCGGTCCCCCGCATGAAGATGGAGGCGGGCTGGCCGGGGCCTCCCGAACGGCGGATGTCGACGCCGGCCACGTCCCGCAGGGCGTCGAGAACGAAGCGATGCTGGCGGCGGGCCATCTCCTCCCGGGTGATCACCGTCACGGAGCTGCCGACTCTGCTGGAGGGCGATTCGATCCGGTTTGCGGTCACCACCACCACTTCCCGGAACGGCAGTTTTTTCTTCTTGTCCTTTACCGATTCCTCCTGCGATTCCTCACCCGCGGCCTCCTTTTCGGCGGCTCGAATCACCGGGGATCCAAACGGCAAGGCCGCCAGAAGGGCGACCGCCGCCCCACTCTTCCAGAAACCCGGGGGGAAATTTCGGAACCAGGGAAGTAAGGACCGAAAGATAGAGAACGAACTGGCAAGACGCATGGCAATGGTCTCCTTCGCCCCGAGTCGCGCGGGACACAACCCCCCAGAAAAAGACACCTGCCTCGCGAAGGACACGGCTGCCAGGAGTTGCGCTGCTCAGGGGAAGAAAGACAGACCCAGCCCGTGGCGGCCCTTTCCGCGAGGACTCACCTCGGTCACAGACAGGCAGGTCTTCCGGCTCAGGGTTTCAGCGGGCACGGGCACCTTCCCACCAGGCCCATTGCAGGCCCGGCAGTGGCCTATCACCCTGCCGCCGGTCCCGATCCATTGGGACCAACCCATCACGGCGGCGCGACCGCGGTGGACTCCCCGGGAGAACCCGGGTTCACCACGCTTCCCTTTTCATCCCTCCCGGCCGGTCTGGATTCGGGACCGGCGGAACGGGACACCTGTCAGGACTCACGATTCATAGCAAATCGGGAACCGGCAAGTCAAATTTATCAGGCGGTCTCGGCGCGGTAGACCTTGGAGGTAAGAGGATGGTCGAGGTGGCGGGCGATCCCTTTCGACGCGCGCAGGATCCCGGACAGGGAGACACCGGTCTGGATGCCCATTCCATGCAAGGCGAAGAGAAGATCCTCGGTGGCCAGATTGCCGCTGGCGCCGGGGGCATATGGGCAACCGCCCAGGCCGCCCACGGAGCTGTCGAATGTGCGGATCCCCATCTGCATGGCGGCCAGGGTATTGGCAAGGGCGAGACCGCGAGTGTCGTGAAAATGACCGGCGAGCCGCCGCGCCGGAAACGCGCCGAGGAGGCGTTCGAACAGACGCCAGACCGCGGTCGGAGTGGCGGCGCCGATGGTGTCGCCGATCGAGACCTCGTAGCAGCCGATCGCGAACAATCTCCGGACCACCGAGAGTACCCGCCGCGGCGTCTGCGGGCCTTCGTAGGGACAGACGAAGGCGGTCGAGACGTAGCCGCGGACCGGAATACCTTCCCGGCCGGCCAGTTTCAGTACCGGCTCGAAGCGCCGGAAACTCTCCGCGACCGAGGCCCGGATGTTCCGCCGGTTGAAGGTTTCGGAGGCGGCGGTGAAAACGGCGACCTGATCGATGCCGGCCTCCAGCGCCTGTTCCATCCCGCGCAGGTTGGGAACGAGGGCCGCGAAGGTGACGCCCTTCCTTCTGGGCAACCGGCGCACCACCTCCCGGGCATCGGCCAGTTGCGGCACCGCCCGGGGAGAGACGAATGCGGTGGCCTCGATATACTTGAGGCCGGCCGCGGCCAGATCGCGAATCAGCCGCAGTTTCGCCCGCAGGGGGACCAAGACCTTCTCGTTCTGCAGGCCGTCCCGGGGACCGACCTCCTTGAGAATCACCCTGCGGGGCAGCACGGGGCGTTTCATTTTCCATCCTCTTTAAAGGGGACGATCTCCCCCAGAACCTGGTCGGCCTCCACCACCTCCTCGGCCCGGCAGGAGAACCCCTGCACGGTTCCCGCCACCGGCGCGCTCAGGGTGTAAACCATCTTCATCGCCTCCATCTGGAGAAGTTCCGATCCGGGCGCGACCCGATCACCGGCCTGGACCCGCACGCGAAGGATCCGCCCCGTCATCGGCGCCTGGATGATCGCTTCGCCGGCATGCGCCCCCTCGCCCGCCGCCGCGATGCCCGGCTTCCGGCGAAGACGGAAATGTATGCCGTCCAGCCAGATCCACCACCAGTTTCCGTCATGAACCGCATAAGCCGATCTCTTCCGCTTTCCCTCCGACAGGAGGAGCCGGTCGCCGGTGATCTCGATCCCGATCTCCCGATCCCCCACCAGCCAACCGTCGCCGCCTTTCCGGATCTCGACCTCGACCTCCCGGCGGCCTACCTGGAAACAGCGGATCATCGCGCTTCACCCAATCGCCAGTTCCCCAGGGTCCGGAACGGATCGTCGAACCAGGGCTCCTCAACGGCCGCCATTATCTTCTTTTGCAGCTCGTGCTCCTCCCGGGCGCGCATCACCGCCACGGCCGACGGAACATCCCGGGCTTCCTCCCAGACCCTGTATTCTGAAAGATGATTCTCGATCCATCCGGTGTCGTGCCGGCTGCGGCGCACCGGCTCCTGTTCCAGGATCCAGAGGAGAAAATTCACGGTGGTGCCGACGCCGAGGAGGACCAGTTCCCGCAAGGCGCGGTCCAGCCGTTCGATCGCCTCTACCCGGTCCTTCCCGTGCGCGATCAGTTTCATGAGAAGGGGATCGAAGGCCGGGCCCACTTTCATCCCTTCGGCGATACCGGTGTCTACCCGGATCCCTTCCCCCGCCGGCAGCCTCAGGAGGAGAATCCGGCCGGGGCTCGGCAGGAATCCCCCCTCGGGATCCTCCGCATAGATCCTGGCTTCGATGGCATGGCCGGAGATCCGAACTTTTCCCACTGTCTCCTCGAGTGAGAGCCCCTCGGCGATCCGGATCTGCAGTTCCACCAGGTCCCGTCCGGTCACCATTTCAGTGACCGGGTGTTCCACCTGCAGCCGGGTGTTCATCTCCAGGAAATGGAAACTCCCGGCAGGATCGTACAGGAACTCGACGGTGCCCAGGTTCTGGTAACCGACGGCGCCGGCCAGGGTGACGGCCGCTTCCCGCATGCGCCGCCGTAGCCCGGAGTCGATCTCCGGGGCGGGTGATTCTTCCAGGATCTTCTGGTGACGGCGCTGCAGGCTACAGTCCCGATCGAACAGGTGGCGGACCGAGCCGATCCGGTCGGCCGCGATCTGGACCTCCACATGCCGGGAGCGCACGGCGAAAGTTTCGGCAAGGAGCCGACGGTCGCCGAAGGCAGCCTCCCCCTCGTGGCGCGATCGGTTGATGGCGCCGGGAAGATCCTCGGAACACTCCACCTTGATCATCCCCTTGCCGCCGCCGCCGGCACGCGGTTTCAAAAGAAGGGGGAATCCAAGCCGGCCGGCCGCCGATGCGAAACCGGCCTCGTCCGGCGTTTCCTCCGCCACCGAATCGAGGGTTGGCACGCCGTTGTCCCGGGCCAGCTTCTTGGCGGCCCCCTTGTCCCCCATCCGGCGGATCGCCTCGGCCGGGGGACCGACAAAGATCAGGCCGGCATCTTTCACCGCGGTCGCGAACCGGGGATTCTCCGCCAGAAAACCGTAACCCGGGTGCACCGCCTGGCAACCGGACCGGCCCGCCGCCTCGACCATCGCATCGATATCCAGGTAGGCGGCGGTTCCATCCCCCGGCAGCAGGACTTTCTCGTCACAGGCGGCGGCGTGCGGCGAACGTTCCTCTCCGCGGGTGCAGGCGGCGACGGAAACGATGCCGATCCGCCGGCAGGTTCGCGCCACGCGCAGGGCGATCTCGCCGCGGTTGGCGATGAACATGCGCTGGATCGATCGGGGCATCTATTTCGGTTTCTTGGCGGGGCGCCAGGCGGGCCGGCCCTTGTCGAGAAAGGCCTTCAACCCCTCCTGCCCCTCTTTGCCGGCGCGGGCCCGGGCGATCGCCCGGGCGGTCTTTCCGGCCGCCTCTGCGGTCGGGAGGAATTCGATCTCGGCGATGAGACTCTTCAAGCGGGCCATCGCCTCGGGGCCGTTGCCGAGGAATCTGTCGACCCACTCCTGCACGGCCGCGTCCAGTCTTTCGAGGGGGACGACCTCCTGGGCCAGGCCGATCCGGAGCGCCTCGGCGGCGGGAATCGGCTTCGCCGACAGGCCGTAGGCGCGATAGTTGCCCACGCCGATCTTCCGGATCAGGAAGGGGCCGATCACGGCGGGCAGGATCCCGAGACGGACCTCCGACAGGCAGAAAACGGCATCGGCGGCGGCCACCGCCGCGTCGCAACAGGCGACCAGGCCGACCCCGCCGCCGAACACGGCTCCCTGCACGCGGGCCAGGGTGGGACGGGGGAACTCATGGAGGGCCTGAAACATCCGGTGCAGGCGCAGGGCATCCTCCTCGTTCCTCTTGGAGGTGTAGCCGGCGCTCTCGCGCATCCAGTTCAGGTCGGCGCCGGCGCAGAAGTTCTTTCCCTCGCCGGCCAGAACCAGAAGACGGAGGGAGAGATCTTCGGACAGTTCCTGCAGCGAACGGGTCAACTCGGCGATCATCGCCGGATCGAAGGCATTGTGCAGTTCGGGGCGGCAGAGGCGCAACTCCACCCAGGAACCATGCCGAAGAATCTGGATACGATCGCCCCGCATCACATCCGGAACACGCCGAAGCGGGTGTCCGGAATCGGCGCGTTCAGGGCGGCGGCCAGGGCAAGGGCCAGCGCTGAACGCGTCTCCACCGGATCGAGGATCCCGTCATCCCACAACCTCGCCGTGCTGTGGTAGGGGTTCCCCTCGTTCTCGTACTTTTCCAGGATCGGCCGCTTGAACTTCTCCTCTTCCCCTGCACGTACACTCTTCTTCTCCCGGGCGTACTGGGCGACCTTCACGGTCCAGAGGACGCTGGCGGCCTGCTCGCCGCCCATCACCGAGATCCGCGCGTTCGGCCACATCCACAGAAACCTCGGCGCGTAGGCGCGGCCGCACATGCCGTAGTTGCCGGCGCCGTAACTGCCGCCGATGATGACCGTCAGCTTCGGCACCCGGGCGTTGGCCACCGCCATCACCATCTTCGCCCCGTCCTTGGCGATCCCTCCGGTCTCGTACTTCTTTCCCACCATGAAGCCGGTGATGTTCTGCAGGAACAGCAACGGGATTCGCCGCTGGCAGCAAAGTTCGATGAAATGGGTCCCCTTGAGGGCGCTCTCCGAGAACAGGATGCCGTTGTTTCCCAGGATCCCGACCGGGATGCCGTGGATGTGGGCGAATGTGCAGACCAGGGTGGTTCCGTAGCGCGCCTTGAACTCGTGCAGCTCGCTGCCGTCCACCATCCGCGCGATCACCTCGCGCACATCATACGTCTGGCGCGAATCGGCCGGCAGGATGCCGTAAATCTCCCGCGGGTCCAGTTCCGGTGGCCGCGGGCTTTCGAGGGCGACCCGGGGACGATCGGGAAGGCCGAGCCGGGCGGTGATCTCCCGCACCAGGGCGATGGCATGCTCGTCGGAGTCGGCAAGATGGTCGGCCACGCCGGACACCCGGGTATGAACATCGGCGCCGCCGAGATCTTCGGCGCTGACCTCCTCGCCGGTGGCCGCCTTCACCAGGGGCGGGCCGCCGAGGAAGATGGTGCCGGTTCCCTTGACGATCACCGCCTCATCGCTCATGGCCGGAACGTAGGCGCCGCCCGCCGTGCAGGATCCCAGCACCGCCGCGATCTGCGGGATCGATTCGGCCGACATGCGCGCCTGGTTGTAAAAGATGCGGCCGAAATGCTCCCGGTCGGGAAACACCTCCGCCTGCAGCGGCAGGAAGGCGCCGCCGGAGTCGACCAGATAGATGCAGGGAAGCCGGTTATCGCGGGCGATCTCCTGGGCGCGCAGATGTTTCTTTACCGTGAGCGGGAAGTAGGTGCCCCCCTTCACCGTCGCGTCGTTCGCCACGATCATCACCTTGCGGCCATTGACCTGGCCGATGCCGGTGACCAGGCCTGCCGACGGGGCGCCGTCCT
>JAPUIV010000031.1 GCA_027296665.1 Acidobacteriota bacterium
CCGTTCCGCGGCGATCGACGCAAGCTCATGGATTGGCTGCACGGTTCCGACTTCACCAATCGCGTGGCAGATCGAGACCAGGGCTGTGTCCGGTTTCAACGATTTGCGAAGATCCTTCGGATCGACTTCCCCGGTTCCATCCACCTGCAGAAAGGTCACCCGGTAACCCAGTTCGGAAAGAGTGCGAATCGGGTGGAGAACGGACATGTGTTCAACGGCGGATGTGACGATGTGCCGGCCGTCCCGCCCGGCAAGGATCCCCTTGATGGCGAGGTTGTTTGATTCCGAACCGCTGGCCGTGAACAGGATCTCTTCGGGCAGAGCCGAGAGGAGGCCAGCCATCCGCTCCCGGGCGGTTTCAACAGCGCGGCGAGGTTCTTCCCCGAGATGGTGCGGGCTGGAGGGATTGCCGAATTTCTTCCCGCCAAGAAAGGGCAGCATGGAGGAAACAACCTGAGGGTGGGGAACGGTGGCGGAAAGATTATCAAGATTCAGGGAACGCATGGCTGATACCGGAAGAATGGGAAGTATAACATTCCTGCGCCCCATTCCGCGTTACGCAGGGGGGCCGCCTCAGGGCGTGATCTGATTCCCCGCGAGGTTGGTGGGGTTGGTCTCGATCCTGCTTCGGGCCCGCAAACCCAGGAGAAGGGATCGATAATGGGTGTCACGCTTGGCGAACAGAAGGGTTCTCCGGATCAACTCCTTCTGGATATCTAATTCCTCGAGATTTCCCTGCTTTTCCGTGACTTGCAACAGGAGAATCCTGCCGTCCTGAAGCAACCTGGGGCCCAACCACTGGCCCTCTTGCAGATCAAAGGCCCCCGCCAGGAGGGGGCCTGTCTCGGGAAGATCGGGTAAAGGGGATCCCCGGGAGATCTCGGTGGCTTCCAGTTTTTCGACCTCCAACTCGGTTGCGAGATCGGCGATCGTTCCAGGCGGAGAAGCAGTTCTCAAACCGTCCACCCATTCGGTAATCCAATCGAAAACCTTCTGCTTCCGGGCATCTTTTTCAACCTGGTCCCGGACCTCCTGAAGTTCGGGAATTTCTCCCGGCACGATCTTCCGGAGGAGAATGAGTCCCTGGCTCGATGGCCCGGCGATCGGATCGCTGATCTGACCGGTCTCCATGGAGAAAATCGCGCGGACCATTGATCTGGAGTTCGGGGCACCCTCGATCTGCCCATCCGCGGAAACAGGGCCCGTTTCTCGAATGGTGATACCGGCCTCTTCCGCCACCCGCCGGAACGATTCTGGGCCCTCCATTCGTTCCCGGAGTCGTTTCACCTGCCTGGAAACCTCCTCCAGGGTCATTCTGAACCGGAGAAGAGAACGGATCTTGTCGCGGACCTCCTCCAAGCTCTGGACCCGTTGAGACTGGGTATCCAGGACCTTGATGATGTGGAACCCGAACTGGGTGCGAACGAGATCGCTGACCTCGCCAACTTCCAGTTCCCACGCCGCCTTCTCGAACTCCGGCACCATCCGGTTCTTGCCGAAATATCCCAGATCCCCGCCCTTTTGGGCGGAACCGTCATCCGAATTTGTTTTCGCCAACTCGGCAAAGTCCTCCCCGGAACGGATCGATTGGAGAACCTGGCGCGCCTTCTGTTCCGCGGCCGCCGATTCCTTTTCGGAGGCGCCTTCGGCCACCCGGAACAGGATGTGGCTTGCCCGCCGCTGATCCTTCAGGGTGTATTTTGTGAGCAGGTTTTCCTGGTGGTAGGCATAAACCTCTTCGTCGGTTGGTTCAATGGTCTCGCCAACTTCCCGGAGCAGGATCTCTAAAAATGCCGCCAGGCGGCGTTCAGGTTCACGATAGGCTTCCTGCCGGATCCGGTATGTCGATTCAATCTCTTCCTGGCTGACCTCGATCTGGCTGGCGGCCGAATCCGGAGTGACCAGGAGGTACTCGGCGCTGAGTCTTTCATTTTGACGCCGGAATTCGTCGAGGACCTCGGCCTCAGAGATCTGGATACCGTCCTGCATCAGGCCCCGGACCGTTTCGAGCAGGATCTCCCTGCGGATTCCCTCTTCGAACTGAACGGCATCGATCTGTCCCTGCCGGACCATTTCCAGGTACCGCTCCTTGCCGATGAATTGCCCGCCCTCTTGCAGGCCCTGGAAGTTCCGGATCCGCTCCTGAACTTCCTGGTCGGATACACGGATCCCCAACCGGTTTGCCTCGCCAATGAGAATCTCTTCATCAATCAGGTAATCAAGGGCAAGGCCAATCAGATCAATACCATCGCGAAGCAGGGCGTACTGCTCCGCACCGTACGTTTGCCGGTATAGCGAATCGAGGTTTGTGGCGCGGGTCTGGACCCTCCGATTGGGGATGGAACGCCCGTCGACGCGGGCGGCCCAGGATTGCTGGCCGGCGCCGCTCTGGGTGGTGCCTCCTTGCCAGAAGAGGGTAACCACGAAGGATATCGCCACCAGGTACAGGACCCATTTCAGGTGACGTAGATTTTGCCGGAATACATTCAGCATCGGGCAGATAACCCCTTTCGAATCTATCATTCTAACGAAGAGGGTGTGAAGGATCAAGGAGGTATTGACCCTCCACCCGGCCGATCGCCGCCCTCGCGGGGCCGGGTTTGCTCCCCGGCATGCCCGAACCTATACTGAATTCCGGCCTCAGAAGGGGCCTTTGCGCCCGCGCCATTGCCGCCGGGGGCGCCTCACGCAGGTCGGGAGGGGTATTTCAGGCTCGAGGGAGCGATCTTCCCGCAGGATAGGGCAAAGGTTGGTTCATGCCTGACAACAACGATTCCCAGCAAAGGATTCTTCTAGACTGGTTCAATATCTCCTATCGAACCCTGTTCACCCTGGTCCTGGTTCTGCTGATCGTGGGGGGCGGCGCGTTTTATTTCCTGCGGGCCGAGGGGATCCTTGGCATGAATCCCGCGGCTGGGGCTCGCCGGGAGGTGTCCAAGGCGGAGCGGCTGCTGGTCAAGGCCGGCCCCGAGATCAAGGAACGGCAGGACGAGGGGATCCGGAGCCTGGGGAAAAACGCCGAGGTATTGCTCGAGGAGGCCCGCCAGCATTTGAAAATGGGACGGATCGCCGAGAGCCGCTCATCGGCCCTCCAATCCCAATTGTCTTCCCAGAAAATTCTCGATTTTGCCAAGGGGGAATCGACTTACACCGTTCGTCTGTACAAGGTCGAGGGGGATGTCCGGGTGAAACCGCCGGGATCGTTTCTCTGGGAGCGGGCCGCCACGAATCGGTTGTTGAGTGTCGGCGATCAGGTGAAAACCGCCTCGAACGGATCGGCCCAGATCGTTTACTTCGACGGAACCATCACCACCGTGAAGCCCGGTTCCCTTCTGGAGATCAAGGAACTGTACGAAGATCCTGCCACCAAGATACGGAGGGTCCGGGAACGGGTGACATGGGGAAGGGTGACCGCCAAAACGGAACGGCGCAATGTCAAAGGTTCCTTCCACGAGGTTTCCACGGAAAATGCAGTGGCCCGGACCGAGGACAAGGCCGACTTCGAGGTTGAATTTGATCGGGTCGATAACCGGACTCGCTTGAGGGTCCGGAGCGGCGAGCCCGAGTTGACCACCGCCAAGGCCAGGATAAGGGTGCACGCCCAGGAGTTGGTGGAGGTGGACCGGAATTCCAGGGTTGGGCTTCGGAAGATCGTTCCCCATTCCCCGAAACCTATCGAACCTATTGATCAAAGAACATTTCTGTTCAAGGATCCCACAAAGGCCGTGACGGTCCTCCGTTGGGAACAGGTGCCCGGGGTGTCCCAGTATCGTTTGCAACTGTCGAATCAATCGCTCTTCGGCAAGCTTTTGCTCGATAAAAAAGATGTCCGTCACACCACCGTCAAACTCCCGAAGCTACCGGAGGGGAGTTATTACTGGCGGGTTCTGGGCATCAAGCCGACCGGTGAGGAAGGATCGTTTAGCGAGGTCCGGAAATTCCGAATCCGGAGCCGGAGCCTGCGGGATAGTGAAGACCATGAACCGCCACCCCTCGAAATCATCGATTTCTTGCCGAGCGGGCCGCTGGTGATCATCAACGGCAAGACGGAACCGGGAGCGATAGTCTCGGTGGATCGGCAGAAAGTGGATGTTTACGAAGATGGCTCTTTCACCGCGGTCATCCGCCTCCAGAAGGAGGGTCTGAACCATATGAGGATCCGGGTTCAGGATTCCGCGGGCAATACGACCTCCATGACGAAATCTGTCTATGTGGAATCGTTCTGACCGGCATCCAGGGAATGCCCCTGTCATCAGGCCTACCGGTTCGGAATCGACCGGGTGGACCGGCCCTATTCTCATGGTTGTGCGGAAGGAATCGGATTTGAAGAAGGCCTTCCCGCCCTGCCGTGATCTGCCGTTACCGGCCATTCAGGCAATGGGATGGGATCAGGTCTCGACCGATCCTGTGTCGATCCAGGATTCGGGCGCCCTGGTGTTTCAGCTTCCCGAGAAACGGATGGTACTGGCCCGAAAGGTGCTGTCGGGCTGGAAACATCATCCAGATTCACCCGTGGTGGCCTTTTCACTGGATCACCATGCCCGGGCCCGGGAACAGGCCGCGGAGTTGGGGGTGGCCACCCATCTCAAATGCCCGTTCCCGCTCTCCGGCCTGATGGAGATCCTGTCCAGGGATCGGGATCGGCTGCGCCTGCACCGGCTCTTGAGATCGACGCAGCGGCGCCTTCGCAAGGAACAGAGGAAAGTGGGCATCATGCGGGACATTTCCTCGGCCGCGAATTCCGAGTTGAATCCGGACAAGGCGATATCGATCGTGGTGGATCTGATCCGAAGAATTCTGCCTTGCGAAAGCTGGTCCTTGTATCTGATAAAGGAGGAGTTGAACCAGTTGGTGCGCCGATCGGTTCCCGGCGGAAAACGGGACCCGGGGATGTACGTTGGGGAGATGATTCCTCAATGGGTGGTGCATCAGCAAGAAACCCTCCTGCTGAACTGCCAGGAGGGCCGAGTGCGGGAGTTTCCCCTGTGGGACGGAGCAGTTGGCAAGGGTGTCCGTTCGATCATGTGCATTCCCCTTCGAAGCAGGGGACGGATCATCGGGGTCCTGGAACTTGTGAACCGGGAGAAGGGCGTTTTCACTCTTGAGGATCAGAACCTGATCCTCGAACTTCTGGAACCTGCCTCCATTGCGATTGAGAACGCTCTTCTCTTTCGAAAGGCGGAGGAGCTCTCGATCACGGACGACCTCACGCGGCTTCACAACTCCCGGTACCTGAATCTTTTCCTCCAGAACGAGGTCGAGCGATCGCGAAGGTACGGGAACCAGGTTTCCTTGATCTTCCTGGACCTGGACGGATTCAAGAACGTCAACGATCAGCATGGTCATCTGGCCGGGAGCCGAGCCCTGGTCGAGGTGGGGGAGGTCCTCCGAAGGACGGTCCGCGCCATCGATGTGGTCTCCCGTTTCGGCGGGGACGAATTCACCGTGATCCTTCCCCAGACGGGCGTAGAGGGGGCGACGACCATTGCCGAACGAATCCGGGCGCGGATCCAGGAGGCGGTTTTCCTTCAGGAGGTCGGCCTGGCGGTGCGGATCACCGCGAGCCTGGGGGTGGCAACCTTTCCTACGCACGGGGAAAACAAGGACGATCTGATCGGGCAGGCCGACCGGGCCATGTATCTGGTTAAGGCGAAAAATAAAAATGCCGTGGAAGTGGCTGCCTAGTCCCGTCTCTGGCGGCTTGGATTAATTTGGGTGCCCGCCAATTTGGACGATGGAAACATTGAGGATATAATCCGTTTTTGATAAAGGAGCGATTCAAGAATGACCTTTCGTTCATTGCTGAGTGTCCTTTCCAATGACCTTGCCATTGATCTGGGCACAAGCAACACGCTGGTATTTGCCCGCGGAAAGGGAATTGTTGTTTTTGAACCCTCCATCATTGCCGTGAACCAGCGAACCGGCAAGGTGGAGGCGGTGGGGAAGGCGGCGAAAGAAATGCTCGGCCGCACGCCGGGAAACATTAAGGCGATCCGTCCGATGAAGGACGGTGTGATTGCCGATTTCGAGCATACGGAAAAAATGCTCGATTATTTCATCAAGAAAGCACACAATCGCAGCCTCGGGGTGAGGCCCCGGATTGTCATATGTGTCCCGTCGGAGATCACCCAGGTTGAAAAACGGGCGGTCCGGGATTCCGCTTATCGGGCAAAGGCTTCCGAAGTGTATTTGGTGGAGGAGGCGATGGCAGCCGCCATCGGGGCGGGGCTGCCGGTGACTGAACCGACTGGAAATATGATCGTCGACATTGGGGGGGGAACCACCGATGTGGCGGTGATCTCCATGGCCGGGATTGTGTACAGCCGCACCCTCCGGGTCGCAGGCAATGCAATGGATGAGTCGATCATCCAGTACATCAAGAGAAAGTACAATCTTTTGATTGGCGAACGCACGGCGGAGGAGATCAAGATCCGGGTCGGCTCCGCCTTCCCCCTGGGAGAGGAAATGACTCTGGAGATCAAGGGCCGGGATCTGGTTGAGGGAATCCCCAAGACGCTCGTTATCTCTGATGAGGAGATCCGGGAATCATTGGCGGAAACCGTCACGGCGATCATCGAAGCCGTCTTACTGGCTCTGGAACAATCTCCTCCCTAATTATCGGCCGAATTCT
>JAPUIV010000032.1 GCA_027296665.1 Acidobacteriota bacterium
CCTTTCTTCCTGGTCTTGGCGCCGGCGGGGCCGCGGCCGGCCTTCTTCTTTTTTCCTGGTTGGGCCTGCCGTTGCTGGGAGGAAGAACCAGCCTCCTGGTTCTCCTGGCCCTGGTCCTGGCGGTGGCCGGTTTCCTCCAACCATCGGGTTCCGGGTGGAAGCGGGAATGGAAGGCCCGTCTTTGGATAGTTCTCCCGGTGTTGATGTTTCTCGGAGGCTTGCTCTCTCCCGGGTGGTCGCCCGGTGTATTGACTTCCGGGATCTACCGTTATCCGGCCATGATCTCCGCCCGGTTTTCCTCCGGAGGCGATTTTCTCGAATTTCGCCGCGCCGCCTCACCGATCTATTTCCATCACGGCGCCTCCGGCACCATCGCCGTGGAAAGGGGAACCGACCCCGGCCGGGAAGGGCTCTTCCTCACCGTCGATGGCACGGTCGAGGAGAACTGGAGCACCCGGATCCTCGGGTATGCCCTGACCGGTCATATCGCCATGCTTCTCCGGCCCGGGATGCCGATCGAGCCAAGAGTGGCTCTTCTCGGCATGGGAGCCGGGGTTACGGCACGCTCGATCCTTCTTCACGATCCCGCCTCCCTCACCGTGATCGAACCGGAGGCCAAGGTTCTGGAAGCGCTCCAGGAGTTCACCGATCTGTCCGGCCCCCTGCTCGAGTCTCCCCGGATCGAAATCGTTCATGCCGATCCCCGCAACTTCTGGATCCTCTCCTCGGCCGAGTTTGATGTGGTGGTGAGCCGGGGGCCGGAACCGTGGCTGGTCCGGGGCGGGCCCATGTACACCCGGGAGTTTTTCCGCCAGTGCCGGAAACACCTCACGCCGGCGGGGATCCAGGTCCACCGCTTTCCCCTCGCCGGGCTCACGGAAGAAAACCTGAAGGGAATCCTCCAGGGGTTCTTGCAGGCTTATCCGGAGACGGTTGCCTTTGAAATGACCGATCGGGATATTCTTTTGATCGGGTCGTCGGCCCCCCTGAAGTTCTCCCTCGCCTCGATCCAGGATCGGATTCGCGCCCCCAAGGTGATGGCCGATCTGAGTATCATTGGTGTCCCCGGCCAGAACTCGATCCTGGGGCGTTTTCTGGCGGGCCATGAGGACCTCGATCTCTTCACGGCAGGCGCTGCTCCCTTCACCGACCGGATGCTGCCAACCCAGGATCTGCCAAGGAACCTGCCAACCCGGGAAACCCGCGATCTGATGAGCCGCATGGACGGTGTCGGCAAGCGGATCCTTCCCTTTCTCGCCGGATTCGAGGAGAGGGAAAAGCAAGGACAGACGATGTACGGCCTGGCAAAGACCCTGATCCTCCGGGGAGCTAACATTCTGGCGGAGGATATCACCGAGGAGATCGAGCGCCTCGGCTTCGGGGAACGGGCCGGCTGGCTGCACGGGCAACTCGCCCTGCAAAAAGGTGATAAGGACAGGGCCTTCGACCTGTGGGAATCGGTTCTGGAATCGGATCCCGATCATCTCGATTCCCTGATGAGCCTGGGGGGGTATTTCCAGGATTTCGGGCTCTACAATGCCGCCGAACCCTATCTGGCCAGGTTGGAACAGGCCTATCCCAAGAAATCATTGGCCCAGTTCTATCATGGAAAAAATCTCTATTACCTTCTGAAGGATGGCGCCTCGGAAATTGCCTTGAAGAAGGTGCTCGAGATGGAAGGAACCGCTCTGTATCCTTCATCACTCTATTTCCTCGGCATGCTCGCCAAAAGAAACGCCAGAACCGAGGAGGGGATCGAATATCTTTCCCTGTACCTGAAGAGGGCGTACGGTTCCGGCCAACTATCCCTGCTGGAGGCATCCACCCATCAGACCCTGGCCGAGCTGTATCGCCGTCTGGACCAACCGGATCGGGCGGAACAGGAAGAAGAGATGGCCAGGCGGCTGACCGAGTCGATTCTCCAGGTCGCCGGAGACGGGACGGACGAGTGAAACCGATTCCCGGAAGCGAACCAGGGAAAAATCGAAATTCTTCCATTCCGATAAAAGGCTTAGAAAAAAAGCTCGAGTATCGCTTTCACTCTGGTGAACTACTGATTCGTGCCCTCACCCATAGCTCCCGGGCCAACGAGGAGGGGCTGCCTGGACAGGACAATGAACTGTTGGAGTTCCTGGGAGATTCGGTTCTTTCCTTCGTTCTTACCGAAATCCTGTTCCGGACCTTTCCGGATCTCCTGGTGGGGGAGCTGTCCCGCCTGCGCGCCCACCTGGTGAATCGGGAGAGCCTGGCGCGCCGGGCCAATCGGCTGGGCCTGGGAAAGTTTTTGCGGTTTGGAAAATCGGAAGGTGGCGGCAGCGGGGCCCGCAATACTTCGATGCTTGCCGATGGATACGAGGCGGTTCTCGCGGCGATCTTTCTGGACGGCGGATTGGACCCGGCGCGCAGGTTCCTGGAGCGGGAGTTCAATGCCACCCTGAGTCAATTTCGGCGCGGGGAATTCCTTATCCAGGATCCGAAGTCCGAATTACAGGAACTTCTGCAGGATCGGGGCAAGGCTCTTCCTGCCTATCGACTCGAATCGGCCACAGGTCCTCCCCACGACAGGAGTTTCGCCGTTACCTTGCTGGTGGGAGGCAAGGTATTGGGGCGCGGTTTGGGGCGGACCAAAAAGGCGGCGGAACGAATGGCGGCGGGATTGGGACTGGAACGGCTGGCCGGCAAGGGGTTCATCGATTTCTGAAATGGGTCCGCAATCGCTGCAGATTCTTGCGGATTTCCTCCGCCTGCGGATGATCGGGAGCCAGGCTCAGGGAGGCTTCGAAATGATAAATGGCGTCTTCCGGGCGGTTCAGACCGTCCATCAGGATCAACCCCAGGCCGAAATGAAAATCGGCCCGGTCCTGGGGAGTCAGGTTCGATTCGTCCTCGGTAGCGTTGCGCAGGATTTGTAAGGCCTTCAACGGATCCCCCATCCGGAAGTAAACGCCTGCGAGGTCATACCGGGTTCCGAAATCTTCTTCGATCTTCAGGGCCTGTTCCCGGATCCGAGCGGCCGCGGGAAGATTCTCCATCCCATCGTAAATATCGGCAAGCCGGAGCAGGATGGCCGTTCCGTCCAGGAAGATCCGGGTCGATTCTTCATAACTTTCCGCCGCCTGGTCCATCTGGTCCAGTTCCGCGTAGGCCTGTCCCAATCCTTCGTACACCCGGGCATGCACGATCCGGAAGTTCAGGCCGTGCTGGAACCTTTCCTCTTGAAGGATCTCCCGGTAAGTATCGGGGGATGTGCCGCCGAGAAGGTCGAGACGTTCCTCGATGGGGGCATCGCCCAGCAGGTACTTGGCCTTCCCGTACTCCCGGACCGCTCTCTTGACCCTCCCGGTTTGCCGCAGGAGATCGCCAAGTTGGACCTGGTGCTGCACGGTGAGAAGAATCGTTGAGGGCCCCTTCGCCAGGCTCCAGGTGAGGGGGATGGCCGTGCCGGCGATGCCAATCAGGAGGATACCGGCAGCCCGGATGCCGGCCGGGTACCCCTCTCTGACCGCAGACCGCACGGTGGCGGCCGCTTGCCGGAATATCCAGGCGATCCCCACTCCGGCAAAGATGATCAGGATCGAGACCGCCGGAATCCGAAAGCGGGAGAAATTAAAAAATAGAAGAACCGTGGCGGTATATCCTCCGGCCATCGCGTACAGGAGGGAAAATTCACGCCAGCGCCGCATCGAACTGACCATTCCCAGGAGGGCAAGGCTCATGACCAGCCCGAAGGTCGGTAAGGGCAGATACAGGACGGGAGAGACCTGCCGGAACAGATCGAAATTATAGTTGTCGCCGATCTCCGCATCCTTCAGAAAGATACTCAGTTTTTTTCCGAGCAGGAGGGAATAGTCCAGAGGGTGGGTGAGAACAAAGGCCATTCCCTTCCGGAACCAGAACCGGGAGGATTGCATCGGGCTCAGTTTTTCCCCGGAAAGGGCGGCGGCGATGGTGCGGAAATCGTCATGCTCGTATTCCGGATCGGCCCGCACGCACTGGACGGTTCCGGAAACGTTCATACACGGGGGGCGATATCTCCCGTCCGCCGTGGGATTGTTGCCAATGTAAAATACCTCGCCGCCGCCTGCGGTCAGAAGCGAGAATTCTCCGGCAATCAGACTATTTCTCAGGGTGACTGGAAGGATGACCACGGCGGTTCCGGCCAGCATCCACCCGGCGGCCCGGAGGATCATTTTCGGCCGGCGTTCCTTCATCAACGGGATCAAACCTGCCAGAAGAAAGGGAAACATCAGGAGAAAATTGTCCCGGACCAGGGTGGTCAACCCGATGAACAGACCCGCGGCGATCAACCCATTCCTCCGGGTCCCCTCCGATCGGAACAACGCCAGAAGGCAGAGAAGGGAGAATATGACCGCGAGAAAGGTCTTCATGATCATGGTGTCGTAGTAAATAAACGGTCCGTAGATCGCGGCCAGAAATCCGGCCAGGTACGCCTCGGCCGGGGAACAGACCCGCCTGGCCACGCGCACCAGGAGCACGCATGCAGCCGCCCCGAGCGCGGCCTGGAAGGCCCGTACCCAGAAGATGGGATTTTGTGAAAATGAGTCGATACCCAGGCCGGACCCCAGGGTCCGGATCGTCCAGAGAACCGGTGCCAGGAAGTAGGCGTAGAGGGGGCTTTGATCGAAAACCTGCCCGCCGATCCAGTCCCCGCCCAGGATCCGTTCAGCCCATTCGAAGTAAAAGCGGGAATCGAGGATCAGGTAATCAGACAGGGAACGGATGCCGATCAGGTGGAGCATCCGAAAGGCGAAAGCGACCAGGAACAGGAGAAGGGGGTACAGCCAGGATCGCCTCATCCCTCCTCCATCTGGTTCTGGTGCCATTCGGTGAGGAATTCCTCGCCGACCAAAATCTCCCGGGTCCTGCTGCCATCGGGCGGGCCCACGATTCCCTCGGACTCCATCCGGTCTACCAGTCGGGCCGCACGAGCATACCCGAGCCGGAGCCGGCGTTGTAGGTAGGAGATGGAAGCCTGGCCGCTCTGCACAACCGTTCGAACCGCGTCGGAATAGGCGCTGTCATCCGCGTTGGCCAAGGAGGCCGCTTTCTTGGACGGCCGTTCCCGGGTGACGGACTGGTCGTAGAGCGGTTTCCCCTGGCGGATGAGATGGCGAACCAGTCTGGCGAGTTCTACTTCGGTCAGCATCGGGGCGTGCAGGCGGATCAACCGGGCGCTTCCCGGCGGCATGAATAGCATGTCGCCGTTGCCAAGCAATTGTTCGGCGCCGTTCCCGTCTAGGATGGTGCGGGAGTCGACCTTGGTGGAGACCCGGAGGGCGATCCGGCAGGGGAAGTTGGCCTTGATCACCCCGGTGATGACATCGACCGAAGGTCTCTGGGTCGAGATGATCAGATGGATTCCGACCGCCCGCGCCATCTGGGCCAGCCGGGTGATCGATTCCTCCACCTCCCGGCCCGAGGTGATCATCAGGTCGGCGAGCTCGTCGATTACCACCACCAGATAGGGTATCGGTTCGTTCTCGGTCCCTTCTCCCCCGGTTTT
>JAPUIV010000033.1 GCA_027296665.1 Acidobacteriota bacterium
CCCTCCCTCGGGGCGGCCGACCCCCCCCCGAACACAAGAAGAGAAACCCCTGCCATTGTCAGGAATTTGCCCAGTTTGCTCATTCCCCATCCCGTGACAGATTTCCATGAGTCTACCGCGATCTTGGGTTTCCGTCAAGCGGACGGAGTCGAAGAAGGAACTATGGGTTGGAGTTATTTTCGACCGGAGGTATTGATTTTCAGAAGAATTACGGTGATGTTATCCTCGCCGCCCTGTTCATTGGCTGCCTGGATCAGGCTCTCCGATGCCTTGCCGGGGTTCGAAAAATTCTGCGTGACGATCTTGAGGATCCTCGGATCCTCTACCATGGAGTACAGGCCATCGGAGCAGAGAAGGAGATAATCGTCGTTCTGGAGGTCCTCCTCGTTGATATCTACCACCACCTGACCATGGCTTCCGACCGCCCGGGTTAGGATGTTCCTGGAGGGGTGCTGGCGGGCCTCGGAACTGGTCAGGATGCCCCGGCGAACCTGTTCATTAACCAGGGTATGGTCGGAGGTCAGCTGCCGGATCTTTCCGTTCCGGACCAGATAGGCTCTGCTGTCGCCGACGTGGCCAATAAAAGCCCGGTTATTCACCATCCAGAGGGCAACCACGGTTGTCCCCATGCCGAGGTGTTTCAGGTTTTCTTCCATGTCCCGGAGAATCCGGTCATTGGCCGACTGGATGGCCGCCATCAGGTTCTCGGCGGCGCCGAGCTTGGGAGGGTCACCGGAATCGTTCTCTCCGTTTTCATTCTGGTTTGCCTCCTGAATGAAATCTCTGATGGCGTTTACTGCGATCCGGGAGGCGACCTCGCCGGCGGCGTGCCCACCCATTCCGTCGGCGACCACGAATAAATTCGTCGAGGGATCGATGAAGTAGGAGTCCTCGTTCTGCTTGCGTTTCCGTCCGGTGTCGCTGAGACCCTTGCTATCGATTCGCATCCGATCCTTCTCCGACCTTGGAGCCGACCCGGGGGAGGCTCGCCTGGCGATCCTGTATTTCGTTCATCTTCTGGGCGGCGGCGCGGTTGCCGGGTTCCCTCGCAAGGACACTTTTCAGCTCCGCCATGGCATCGTTGTCCTCCCCCTCCCCGGCCAGGAGGAAGGCAAGGTTCAGCCGGGCCACAATGTATTCCGGGTTCCGCTCCAGGGCACGCCGGAATTCCAGAATTCCCGCGGCGGGGGAGCCCGTTTCCGCGAGGGCGACCCCCAGGTAATTATACACATCCGCGTAGGAGGAGTTGAAAAGGAGCGCCTGTTGGAGGTGCTGGATCGCCTCCTCGAGCTTTTCCGATTTAAGAAACTGAAGGCCGAGGCGATAGTGATAAGAGAAATTGTGGGGTTGCCTCTGGAAGGCTTCCTTCATGAATTCCGCGGCCTCCAGATCCCGTTTCTTGGCAAGACATCCTTTGCCCTTTTCGAAGGGGCCCGATATGGCCGCGATCGACAACCGGTTCACTTCCTCGAAATGTTCAAGGGCCTCTTTCCGTTTTCCCGCCTTGAGGAGACTGAATCCAAGTGAAGTTCTGGCCTCCAGATAGTCCGGGTGGATCTCGATCGCTTTCTTGAATCGTTCGATTGCCTCCAGATGTTCGCCTGCTTTCGACTGCAGGATCCCCAGTCTGAAATAGAGGTCTGGATACCCCGGCTGCAACCGGATCGCCTCCAGATATTCCGCCATCGCTTTCACGAGGGTTCCCTCTTCCTCGAAATGTTCCGCGGCGCTGATATGGGTCTGGGTCAGATAGTGGACCGCGAGGTTCCGGTCGGTCTCCTCGGTTTTTCCGATAGGGTCCAGCGCCTTGGTCAGGTAACTGATTGCCTGCTGAAATTCTCCCCTGTGGTAATGGAATATCCCTGATTTCAACTGGTAGTTCCCCAGCAGGCTTCGAATGTTTTTCAGAAGGCGCATGATTCCGGAACCCTTCCTAATGCTTCCCGCGCAATTTCTTTGGCGGTTGCGTACGGGCGGTATAGATTCGCTTGGCCCCGCGCCGAACCACCTCTGGCACGTTCCGATTCCCGGCCAGAATTTTCAGATCCTTGGTTTGTAACCTGGAGAGAAGTGTTATCGCAATCCCCCCCGGAGTTTTCGGGTTTTCCACGAGGGCATGGGCAACGGCGTAGTTTTTGAGCCACTTCTTTATCCTGCTGATGCCGCGGAGAATTTCGACGTCGACGTTCCGGAGGGCGGCGACCGTAGCGATATCCTTGTCGGTCATCTTCGGGGATTTGAGGGCGGTGCTTGCGACCATCTTGCTCGAGTCCCGGATCAGGATCATCCGTTCCTCCCGGTCCCCGACAAGGGCGAGCTGGAGCTTTTCCGGTACCGACATTCTCTGGATCCGGTCGAGGGCCGGACCCGAGTCGTCCTGGAATTCTTCTTCCCGATCCTCCTCCTCGGCCTGGGCCCGGACCAGGTCCTGGGGCAGGGTTTCCGTCTCGACCGGGAGGGGTTCCTCCGCGACGATTGTTTCCGGTTCGGCTTCGGAAGCCACGGAGACCGCCGGGGCGGGAGGAACGACCGGTTCCGGGGTGACGGTCCGGACCAGGTGGACCGATATTTCCTCGATCCGTTTCGACTGGCGGGGGGAAAGGTTCGGATTCGATTTCAATGCCACGAGGAGGTCGGGGTTCTCGCTCAATCTGGACTCATTGAGAAATATCTTTTCGAGTACCTCATCAGCCGCTTTCGAGGAAAGTTCCGCCATCGTTTTTTCCGGGGTTCCGGGGTTTTCGACCACCATACATAAAATTTCCACTCTTCCTTCTCCG
Organism: Acidobacteriota bacterium; assembly: GCA_027296665.1. Taxonomy (GTDB): domain Bacteria; phylum Acidobacteriota; class Polarisedimenticolia; order JAPUIV01; family JAPUIV01; genus JAPUIV01. Next base: position 2,781 of record JAPUIV010000033.1, read on the forward strand.
GCTGCGTGGCGGCCGAAATAATCGAGGACTTCGGGGTCGGTGGATCGGTCCACCAGGATCTCCGAAAGTCTTGAGAGATCGGATTCAAACTCCTTGAGACTCTGGACGGCCTCCTCCACCACGCTGCCTTCCCGATCCTGCAACAGGGAGATCAACACCTTCAGGAGAATTGCCGGCGGTAGCGGAAGGACTCCCCGCGCGGCCGTCATCCTGAGCTGCAGGGGCGCCTCGGGATCCAGAATCCGGGAGAGCAGGGCTCGGGTGGCGGGAGCCATCTCTCCGGCGGCGGCGGTTTCTGTCGCGGTTCCCTCCATCATCTATCCCGATCCTTCTGGCCGTCTCCTTTGCTGGCGGGCGTGAGGTGAAGTCGTTGCAGGGGGGTGCCGGCTGCGCCCGGGGTGACCCAGTCTGTCCCATCCACCCGGTACCGGAAGGCGCCGGAATCGGAGGCGCTGATCTGAACCTCCTTGCAGGTGAAACTCCGGCGCGCTCCGGGCTCGAGCCGTTTGTTCAGGACTTCCGTCCCGTCGCACTGTACACGCAGCAGGGCGAACCGTTTCACCACTAGATCGAGAGTGAGGAGATCAGGGAGGGAAATCGGTCTTTTTTCAGTCGGCGGCGTGGGGGCGGGGAGGACGATCTCCTTCTCGGGTTCGGCGCTGCCCGCCTCGAGGTCGGACGATGCGGGTTCCTCCCGGACCGGCTGGACAACCGGTGAAATCTTCTTTTTCTCAATTTCCGGATACTGGTTCGAGTCTCCCTGGAGGGAAGGGGTGGAGAGGCTCAGAACAAAGAAAAGGAGCAACCCCCCGGCCAGAATCCCGCCGAGTATCGTCCATTGCCGCCACCGTGTGGAGGCGTTTCTCTTTTCCGCCGGTATCATCGCCCGGAGGGATTCGAGGGGGTCCTTTTCCTCCATCTGACCAACGTCGTACAGGTAGTTGTTGATCATCTCGTCGGGGTCGATGCCAACGTGAATGGAATATGCGCGAATGAACCCCTTGTTGAACAGGCCTCCAGGCAGATCTTCGATCCGGCTGTCCTCCAGCGCTTCCAGGGTCCGGATTCCGATCTTGGTCGCTTCGGAGATCTCGCGCAGTGAGATGCCGCGCAACTCCCGTTCCCGCTTCAGGATTTCACCGAAGGAGGCCATGGGGAAACCCTTTCATCTTGATAGCGTTGCAAACCGCAGGCAGGCGAATAGTACCATTCTCCGGCGAAGGATCCCGATTCTATGTGACCGCCCTGTCACTGTCAACGTTCCGACCGGTTCGCGGGCCGCCGTTTTCGCCGGGGTTTCCCGGTTCCTTCGGCGAGCAATCTTCGCGCGGCGACCCGGACCACTCTCCGGGTCCGCGAATTGCGGGCCAGCCCCTCCACATCTCCCAGAGGGAGGCTGGGCAGGATCCGGAGCGCGATCTGAATCGGGATGGATCGATTGCCGAGAAGGGCCATCCGGACGGAATACCGTTGTCCCCACTGATGATGTTCGCCAACGCATTGAAGCACGATCGGGGTCTTCGAATGGTTCACGATTGCGACAACATCCTTTTCCGTGACCCGGGAATTATCAAGGAGGCTTCTGACGACGGCGGGATCGACCTCCTTGCGTAAATGGAGAATCAGATTGCGCGGCGCCATCCGGGCCAGGGAGATCCGTTCGCCCAGGGTGATCTTATCGGAACGAACCACCAGAATCTGTTCCGCCTTGCGGCGGATCCGCGGCTTGATCTGCGGATTCCCGGCTACCCTGGCGAGGTCCCTCCAGAAGAGAAATCGCAAGAGCCCCATTCCGAGCCCCGTTTCGGTGGAGGGGTGGTTCACCAGGCCGGTCCGAACCTTGTGATTCGCGAACCAGCGGCCCGATTCGGAGATCCTTTTGATGACCGACTCCGGCAGGGGCCGGCGCTTGAGAATCATCAAGACATGATCCCGAGTGCAGGCGGGATTCATGAGGATTCCGTGCAAGGCGGCCTCCGAGGCCGCGGGTATTTTGATGGCGATCTGATCTCCGGGACATTCCATGGTTTCCCGGAGCTCGGGATTGACCTTCTTCAAATCTCTCCCCGGGACCATCATGCTCCTCAGGCTCCAGGGCCGCCATTGGATGCCTTCGAGGTCCTACAAGGGGAATATGAACGATGCCCGATTTCTATTCAACCCCGATTGACCCTCCCCGGCGGGTCGGTTAGCCTGAATCATTCCGGACCGGGTCGGTCGCCGCTC
>JAPUIV010000034.1 GCA_027296665.1 Acidobacteriota bacterium
CCGGGGGATGTCCGCCGGGTCGTACTGGTTGTCGGCGTCCAGGTTCACGATGATGTCCGCGCCCAGGCGCAGGCAGCGATCGATTCCAGCGCTGAAGGCGCGTGCCAATCCCCGGTGCTCGGGGAAACGGAGCAGGTGGTCCACTCCGAGGCCGGCGGCGATCCGGTCGGTGCCGTCGGTGCTGCCGTCGTCGATCACCAGAGTTTCAACCGCCCCGATCCCGGCGATCCGCGCCGGAATCCGTTCGAGGGTGGCGGGCAGAGATTCGGCCTCGTTGAGGCAGGGGATCTGTACGATCAGTTTCATCGTTTGGACGTTCGGGAAGAGACGCGCGGCCATCCGCCGGAAAGATAATGCGCCGCGACGGCCCGGTCCAATCGCCGGGCGAGAGAGCCGGAAAATCGAGGACAACTGGCGGAAAATGAATGGTTTACCAGGTATCCTGGAACCCTCGGAGGGGCGCCCACCCCATGGGGCCGGCTGCCCCGGGGACCCGCGCCAGGGAGGCTGCTAGATCTGGAGGGGAGCGTTCATATCATTCTCCGCGGTGAGGATCAGGTGCCGAAGGACGGCAGAGGGGGAAGGATCCTGAACGGGTGACGGTGGGAAATGGCGGGGCCGACCGGATTTGAACCGGCGACCTCTGGCTTGACAGGCCAGCGTGCTAACCAGACTGCACCACGACCCCATTCCAATCGATCCGGGAAGACCGGGATTCGACCGGGAGTATAACATCCGGCCCCAGCGCAAGGAAGCGTTTTCTCAGGCGTCAAAAAGAACCGATTCATCGATCTGGTTTTCCGAATGGGCCACGATGAGGGTGATGGTGGAGTCGCTTCCGAGGTTGACGGCGGTGCGGAACATGTCGATCGGCCGGTCGATGGCCCAGATCAGCGCGGTGTACTCGATCGGAAGGCCGACCGCCTGCAGGATGATCACCATCATCACGAGGCCGGCATGCGGGATCCCGGCGGCGCCGATACTGACGGCCAGTCCCAGGAACGCGACCAGAAGTTGCTGCCCGATGGAAAGGGAGAAGCTCGGATCGATACCTGAGTGAATCTGGGCGATGAACAAAACGGTGAAGATCTCGTACAGGGCGGTTCCGTCCATGTTAATGGTGGCGCCGAGCGGCAGCACGAAGCTGGTGATCCGCCTGGAAACACCCGCCCCCTTTTCGACCCGCTCCATGGTGACGGGGAGGGTGCCGCTGCTGCTTGCGGTGGAGAAACCGGTGAGGAGGGCGGAGCTCATGGCCCGCAAAAAGCGATAAGGGTTTCTCCTGGTCATCAGCAGGATCAGCAGGGGAAGGGTCAAGAACAGGTGGGCCGCGAGGGCCACCAGGACGGTCACGACATACCACCGCATCTCCCAGAAGATACCGAGGCCGGTCGAGGAGACCAGCCTGGCGATGAGGGCGGCGATGCCCAGGGGGGCGAGGGAGATGATGAAGCCGGTCATCTTCATCATCACTTCGGCCACAGCCTCGACGAAATTCACCAGGGTCTTTTTCTTTTCACCTTCCAGGGTGATGAGGAACGCGCCGAACATGAGGGCGAAGAGGATGATCCCCAGCAGATCGAACTGCGCCGCCGCCTTGACGAGGTTGTCCGGAACCATGGAGGTAATGACCTCCCAGGCCGATTCCGGGATCTCGGTTTCCACCGCCTCGGTCGGGACCTCCACATGCACCCCGATCCCGGGGCGCACCAGGTTCACCAGGGCGAGGCCCATGAAGATCGCCAGGAGGCTGGTCAGGATGTACAGGAGGAAGGTCTTGATCCCGATCCGGCCAAGCTGGGCAAGATTCCCCATCCCCAGCATCCCGGTGATCAGGGAAAAGAACACCAGCGGGATGACGATCAGTTTCAGGAGATTGAGGAAGATGGTGGCGATCCCGTCGACGGCGTGGTACAGGGAGGTGGTCTGCACAATATCGGTGGGGTAGAGTCCGTGCAGCAGCGTTCCGATTGCCGCCCCAACGGCCATACCGATCAGGATCCACCAGTGGAGTTTCAGACGACGCACTGTGATTGTCTCCCTCCCGGCCGGCATGCGGGATCGCTTCGGGACCGATATCATACCTGTTTTTCAAAAAAAAGGCCCCACCGGATGGACCGGTGGGGCTTTGGAGGCCGGTTTGGGCATCACCATTGGGGGGGGAGATGTTTTTTCCAGACCTCCTGGATTCCATATAGGTTCCTGTTGGGGGTGGAATCTCAATACCTATTATAGACGTGAGGATGGCCGATCCCGCCCGCCCGGGACTTTCCTGCTGCGATTGTACCGCAGTCCGGATCGCCGAATCGGCGGGCTGGGCACGGAAAGGTAAACTTCGACCGGGATATTTCCCTTTTGCCGGGAATGTCACAGGCATCCCCATCCTTGCTGAAAGTCTGCGGTGTACGCTAGAATGCATTTACCGCACAGGAGATACGCCAATCAGAACCGTAATCAATAAAACCCGCAGGCCGGTCAAGATCCCGCTTCCAGGCGGCAAGACTCTGTTCCTGGGACCGTCCCGCCGGGGTCAGGTTCAGGACGACACCCTGGAACGCCCCGCAGTCAAGAAACTGATCGAAGCCGGGGAGATCGAAGTGCTCGATGAAAAACACCACCTGGTGGTCGAGGACAGGATGTCGACTCAAACTCACCGGACGTCCCGCGGTCACCAAGGATTAAAAAATCAATCACGCAAAGGCGACCGCTGAGCCTGGCACCCGGAGCTTGTGCCCCGGTAGGGGGCTGGTGGGCGATAGTGGATTTGAACCACTGACCCTCTGCGTGTAAGGCAGATGCTCTCCCGCTGAGCTAATCGCCC
>JAPUIV010000035.1 GCA_027296665.1 Acidobacteriota bacterium
GCGTTGGTGTACAGTTCGATATTGGCGATGCCGCGCGCGCGGGCCTCCCGCACCAGTCCGGCCAGGTCCTTGCGGAGAAAGATCTCCCCGCCGGTGAACTGCACGGTCCGGCAACCCGCAACCGCCGCATCCCGGATCAACCTCAGGTAATCGCCGTCCGTCATCGCCCCGGGCAGGCGATCCGGACTGGAGGAGGCATAGCAATGCCGGCAGCGAAGATTGCAGGTCGCGGTCAACTCGATCCAGAGAAACTCGAGCCGGTGGGGGGCTGGCGCCACCGGCGGGGGACCGGGACGATCCGGTTCGGATGTCAGCCGGATGAAGGGATGGCGGAGGAAGAGATCGAAATGCCGGCGCTCCGGTCCCTCCCCTTCCGGCCACAACCGGCCGGGGATCTCTCCCACGGGGACGTTCTTCAGCCCCATGACCAGGATCCGGGTGGTGAGGGGATCGACGGAGAACACCCGCCCGGTGTCCATCTCGTACAGGGCCGAGCGCTTCGGTCCGGCCACGAACCGCAGCCCCTCGCGGAGTTTCATATAGGTCGGTTTCATAATCAAGGAGGATTGCATCCGGTCATTCTGGGGTTGCAGTTCTGCGGTCCGCAACCGGAAGCAGGGGCCGCCGCTACCGCCGAAAAGAAGAAACTGGACAGGATCGCCGGGGCCGCGTAAGCGACCTTCCGGATCCTTTCCCGACGGGATTGCAGGTATCTCCGCCGCATTCTCCTATTTCTTCGCATCCTCATCCTCACCCCAGCCGGTTCTTAAACCGGTTCCCTACCGGCGTAAGGGACAGTGACTCATCAGGGCCATCTCCGCCGCCCGATGGACCGGTAACGACTCGACGATTCCGGGCCGGCAGTAAGGCTTTCGCAGGCTCTGCCGGCCGGCCGGATCGATCCGGAAGATCGATTCGGATTGCTGTGCCAGTTCCGAAGCCGGTTTCCTCACATCTACCTCCTCGGGATCGGCCATGGCGGCCTTCCCTGGAACACCGCATGAAAAATATGCAACTTCAGTAAAGAATGTTGGGTTAAACAAAAAAATAATCAAGAGAAATATCAGTTTTACATATTCAAATCAAAAAGATTTCATTTTGGTAATTTCAGGTAGGCACGAAAGGGAGTCCCGGACCGGTACTCGTGGGGGGGGTTAACCGCGCAGGAGATTTCCCAGGATCCCGCCGCGACCGCCCCGGCCGCCGGTTGTCTTCGGGAGCCTGGGGATCAGCCAGGACAGGAATGCCTGGGTGGAACGCGTTTGCAGCAACACGTGGCCGCGGCCGCGGAATTCACAGACCAGGCCCTCGCCGGAGAGCATGGTCGACTTCCATCCGCCCACCCGCCGGACATCGAACTCGACACCCTCGCTGAAGGCGACCACGTGTCCGGTATCGATGATGTAAGGACGATCGGGAGCCAATTCGACCCGGTGGATTGCCCCGTAGGAGGAGATGAGCACATCGCCGGTGCCGCTCGCCTTGAGGAGGAACAGACCCTCGCTGGCGAAGAAGGTGCGGGCGCCGCCCCACTTGGCATCCAGCTGAACCTCCGGAGAGGAGGCCAGAAAGGAACCGGATTGTATGAAGATGGTCTCGCCGCGGATCTGTTGATGATGGATATCGCCCGGCAGGCTCGGAGCCAGGGTGATCTCACCCGGGCCGCCGCCTGCGGTGAAGTTGTTCACGAACAGGGTTTCCCCTCCCAGGATCGATCGGGTGACCGCCTTGAAGAGCCCTCCCTTCATCTGCGTTTCGATCTGAACGTTCGCCGACATCGATACCATGGCGCCGGTCTCCACCTGCACGGTCTCCTGGTTCGAAAGGTCGACAATGGCCAGGCTGTAGGACGGTTGATACTGGATCCGCACTTGCATTTCGATATCTCCACCGGAGGGTTATAATTTGGTGCGAAAGGGGGGATTCGAACCCCCACGGGTTGCCCCACTGGATCCTAAATCCAGCGCGTCTGCCGGTTCCGCCACTTTCGCACGCCCAGCCGTTCCGCCATCGGGCGGCCGCCGCGGGCGCACCGTTTGTATCACCCGGCGGCGAGAATGATCAAGTCGCCTTGAAAACTCCGTAATATGTTGATATCATTGAACTACCAAATATTGTGGCATGAATAAAGGCGGAACCCCAGATGTGGTATTTTTTCACCTTGACAACCGCTATCCGACTCCATTAATCTCGGTTTGGATACGTTGTCGATGAGGGTCGGGATCCGACCGATCTCGGACCGGGGTGGAGGGGGAAGGTCAGTTCGGCTGCCAGTTCAAGTCCCGTTTAAAACCGCGATTCGAGAACCGGGATGGAAACAAGGAGGGTGGGACGATCGTTGCCCTACCATTTTTCCGCGTCGAGGAATTTTTGTTCAATTCACAATGGAAGGAGAATGACGAATGCTGATCCAGGAACCCCGGCCCCGCCAACCGGAAGTGGCCGTGGGGGAGGGTGCCGGTCAAAAATCGATACGGCGAAAGGGGGCGGCGCCCGCCCGCGGGCTCGACTTTCCGCGGCGGTTCACCATCGCCGACGTCGATCCCTTTGAGGAGCTGGTCTGGGAAACCCGCACCGCCAGTATCACCAACGAAAAGGGGGAGACCGTCTTCGAGCAGAAAGATGTGGAAATCCCCTCCACCTGGTCGCAGATGGCCACCAATGTAGTG
>JAPUIV010000036.1 GCA_027296665.1 Acidobacteriota bacterium
CCGCGATCTGTTCGGCGAAAACAATACCGCGAAAATCAGCCCCTTCGGTCTGTCCTCGGATCTGCATCGGCAGGATCAGGATCGTCCGTGGATCGACCCGGCCGGCCAGGTATCTCATGGTTCCCCAGGTTCCCAGGCCGATGGCGGCCGCCGCGAGGAGGCCGGCCAGGGCCATTCTCATGATCCTCTGCCGGGTGAAGAGCTGGACCGACTTTCCCAGTTCCTGGTAGGAGGGAGAGGATCCCGATTCCAGTTCCCGGCCGAGCCGTTTCAGATCGACCGCCAGATCATCCATGGTCTGGTACCGATCGGCGGGCCTCCCGGAAATGGCCTTCTGGATGATCTTATCGAGATCGATCGGCACCTTGGGAACCAGGTCATGGACCGGCCTCGGCCGGGCCTGCAGGATCTCATCCACCAGGTCGCGCCGATTGACGCCGATGAAGGGTCGCTGCCCGGTGGTCATCTCGTACAGGATCACCCCGAGCGAGAAGATGTCGGTGCGGCTGTCGAGATCCTCTCCGCGGATCTGCTCGGGGGACATGTAGGGAAGGGTTCCCGCCACTGAGCCACTCGGCGAAGTGCGGAAGTCGGTGTCAGGGATCTGAATGGCCATGCCGGTGGGGGCGTCCGGAGAAAGTTGCTGGTCCCGGGAAGCGAACAGTATGGCGAGACCGAAATCGACCAGCTTGGCGTCGCCGTCGCGGGTCACGAGGATGTTGGCCGGTTTCAAGTCGCGGTGCAGGAGCCCGCGCCGGTGGGCTTGTGACAAGGCCTGCGCGATCTGCAGCCCGAGATCGGCGACGGTGTCGGGAGGCAACGGCCGTCCATGGAGGATCCGCCGGAGCGGTTTCCCGTCGACGAATTCCATGACGATGAAATCGACGTCTCCCTCGTGGCCGAATTCGTGGACCTGGGCGATGTGGGCCTGGCTGACCGAGGAGGCCAGGCAGGCCTCCTGGAGGAACATTCGCCGCCGTTCCTCGTCGCGGGCGTAGTTCCCGGGAAGAACCTTGATCGCGACGATCCTGTGGAGGATCGTATCCTCCGCCTTCCAGACAATTCCCATCCCTCCTTCACCGATCTTCTCGATGAGCCGGTAATGGGACAGTGTCTGTTGCGCTTCCGGAGACATTTTCGATCCTGCCCTGGAACGGATTATTGCTCATGATAGCACGGCAGGCGGGGCCGGATCACCCTGTTCCAGGTTCAGCGGGCGCGGGCGATCATCAGGGTAAGGTCGTCCCGCTGTACCCGGCCGCTGAACTCGCCGACCCGGTCGATGACCTTATCCAGGATCTGGGAGGCGGGAAGGTGGCGGTGTTTCCGGGCGATGTCGATGAGTCTCGATTCACCGAATTCCTCACCCTTGCGGTTTACCGCCTCGGTGATCCCGTCGCTGAACAGCAGAAAGAGATCCTCGGGTTTCAATTTCACTCCAGCCACCGAGCCTTCCCATTCCTGGAAGGCGCCCAGCACCGTTCCGGTCGCCGGCAACCGCTCCGTCGTGCCGTCCGGCCTCAGGATCAGGGCGGCCTGGTGTCCGCAGTTGACGTACCGAAGGAGACGGTTGTCGTCGTGGTAGATGCCGAAGAACAGGGTGGCGAAGCGGTTGGCAGCGCTGGTCTGGTTGAACTGGCGATTCACCAGCATCGCCAGTTTTTGCAGGTTTTCCACGGCGACCGACTGCTGGCTGCGCAGGCTCGCCTGCAGGCTGGCCATCAGGAGGGCGGCCGAGATCCCCTTGCCGGCGATGTCGGCCAGGACCAGGCCGACCCATCCCTTGCCGAATTCGATGAAATCGTAGTAATCGCCGCCTACCTCGCGAGCCTGAATGCAATCCCCGGCAAGTTCGAGGGTCTTCAGTTCGGGCGCCTTCTGGGGGAAGAGTCTCGCCTGCACCTCCTGGGCGATCTCCAGTTCGCGTTGCAGCATCTCTTGCTGGGTGAGCTGGGCGGCCAGGCGGCCGTGGTCGAGGGCGATGGCAATCTGCTCCGCCACGGTCAGGAGAAGTTCCCGATCCTCGCGCGAGTAGGGCTCCTCCGACCGTTTCTCGGCAAGGACCATGAAACCAAGGACATCCCCGCCGGTCACCAGGGGGATGATGAGGAGAGAGGAGTCGCGTGTCAGCATCGCGCTTTCGGGTTCCCCGCCGGCAGCCCGATCCAGAAGCAGGCCCAGGCCGTCGGTTTCGGGAATCACCGCCTCGAGGCGAAAGGGAGTTGAATCGATGCCGGCCGGATCGCGCCCTCCCTCCCGGCGATGGATGAAGGGCCGGTACAGTTCCTCGCCGTCGCTCCGGCGGACCGGCAATGCCACCTCGGCGAGTCCATCTTCCGGCTCCAGGTCCGACCAGTCGTCTTCCCGCAGGAAGATGGTCAACCACCGGGGATGCAAGGTTCGCTGGATTCGATCCGATACGGTGTTCAACAGGAGGTCCGGCCGGGAAGGAGACCGGCGGATCGAATGACTCAGTTCGGTAAGGATCAGGCGGGCATCGTATGCGTCCCGGAAGAACCACCGATCGATCACCGGCATCACCCGGCAATTTATCCAGCGCAGGCCCGCAACCAGGACCAGGGTGATGGCCGCGGTGCCGACCGAGGCAAAGCTCTGTCCCGCTCGAGGGAACAGGCCGGCAATCAACGGTCCTGCCAGAAAGAACAGGGCGGTGAAGATCAGCAGCGCCTCCAGGGCCAGAAAGCCTCTGGAAATCAGCGCGTACTGCAGACCGCGCCGGACCATGAAACGGATGCCGAAAACCCGGTGTTTGATCACGGCATAGACAAAGGAAAGAGGAAAGAGACCGACCAGGGCCGAGGTGGCCAGCTTGAGCCAGGTGGGTGCCTGGACTCCCAGGCGGGTCAGCAGGTCCAGGATGAACAGGCTGACCAGACCCGCGGACCCGCCGCCGATCAACGCCAGGCGCCGGCGGTCCCCGGCCGTCTGCGCCTTTTCCTCGTTGAGAGCGAGGGAAACGATACCGAGAAAGTACAGGGCGCAGGCGGCGGGGAAGTACAACCGGTTCAGGAATCCGGCCCAGGCGCGCCCCGCGGTGGCCTGGATCAGGTGAAGTTCCCATTCGAAGGAAAAGTAGGCGGGGATATCCATGGCGGCATGGTAGGCCTGCGGCAGGAACAGGATCCAGAAGGCGGCGTACTTGAGCCAGGGCGCCTTCTTTTCCATAGGGGAGGGAAAGGGATAGCGGAGAAAGAACAGGAGGAACAGGAAAGGGGCGAGGCCCGGAATGATTTTCCGGTAGAACAGGAGGAGTTCCCGCCAGAACGGGGGAAAGCTAATCAGGTTGACATTGAAGACTGCTGCGAAGGCGAAAAACAGGATTCCGGCCAGGAAGGCATTCTTGTCACCCGGCCGCAAAAAGCCGACCAGAGAGCCGGCCAAGATCATTGCCAGGGGAACCCATACGAAAATTCCGAGGGCGGAGATCAGATCCCGGAAAGAGATCGGTATCGATTGCTTTTCCCGGGGAGTGATCGAGAGAAACAGGTGTTGCGGCGGGCCGTTGCCGGTCGGACGAAAAACCTGTATCGAGTAGGTTCTCCCCGGTTCGAACATCCGGATCCGGTCGGCGAAATCGAAGATTCCCGTGATCCGCCCGCCGCGCCCCTCCTGATCCTCTATCGTGTCGATCCGGTCCCCGGGCAATATTCCGGCCGTGAAGGCAGGAGAGGGACGGTCCAGGTTGTCCCGGATAAAGACCTCCTGGACGGTCATCCCGCCCAGGTCTCTCACAACTTTCATTCCGGTGTAGGGTTTTCCGGAAAAGAAGAACTGGCGGAGGTTCAGCGCCGAATTGGCCCCGGCGACCAGGAGAAGGATGGCCAGGATCAGTAGGCGCAGGTGGGTCGGTGACGGGCGGCTCATACTGGATTATAACGAATCGGAACGCTTCCGGTTCCAGGGAAAACCAGATCGGGGGAAGGCGGGGGGTATAGGAGGGGGAGGCCCCTCCCGATAACCAAAAGTCGGCCCGGATCGATTACCAGCGGTTCTGCGACCTACCCCCTCCCCGATCCTCCCGGGGTTTGGCTTCGTTGACCTTGAGGTTGCGGCCGCCCATTTCCTTCTGGTCGAGGGCGCTGATTGCCTTTGTGGCCTCTTCATCGCCCATCTCGACGAATCCGAAGCCGCGGGGCCGTCCGGTCTCCCGGTCGGTGATGAGATTGACCGCCTCGACGGTGCCGTGCTGTGAAAACAGTTCACGGATCTCATCCTCGGTCGCGCTGAAGGGCAGGTTACCTACGTATATTCTCTTGGACATGGGACCTCACTCCGCGTCCAACCCGCCGGGTTGGACGCAATACGATTGAACGAACGGATCCGATCGAAGAGATCGGGGCCGGAAAAAGGGGAATTGCTACGCATCAAAAATTGTGATGGAAGAAATTTTCAGGTACCTCGCTTGGCGGAAAGATATCACAGACCGGTTCCGTCAAGCAAGATTGGGTTGGTTTACCTTTATTCGGCCGCCGGCGGGGTAAAATCCCGATCCATCACCGTCTTTCGGTGAGCTTTGCGGGCGTTTTCCATCGCCTGATCGCAGTAATGCCGCAGGATTTTGGAGAGGACGGGAGGCACGTTGCTCGCTGTGCTCATCCCGTTCGCCTTGATATAGCTCTTCAACTTTGAAACCACCACCATGACCTCTTCACTCATACAATCGATCCTCCCGACGACATCGCGTCGTTTAGCGAACATGAAACGGAATTGGTACCAAGTATGCTATGAAATCCAGGTGAAAATGGCAAATCTTTATTCTCCGGGTCAGGAGCAATCCCCATCCTGTTCCATCTCGAGGATATAACCGCGGATGCTGTCGGTATCCTCGGCGGCGGGCGCCAGTTCCACGTATTGGCGGAATTCGGCGCAGGCGGCCGCGAATTCCCCGTTCCGGTAGGCGATGAGGCCGACACCCCGGTGCGGTCCGGCGCGGCGGGGATCGAGCCGGATCGAATGCTGGAAGGCATCGCGCGCCTCCCCTTCCAGGCGGCGGGCGGTGGCGGGATCCCTCTCGGCTTCCGCCTTCTTCATCTTCAGGCGGCCGGCCAGGAAATGGACCTCCGGGTCGTTCGGCATCTGTTCCATGATCTGGTCCAGTTCGTGCTGGGCGAGCTCCAACCGGCCCAGATCGAGGTTCATCCGGGCATCCTCGCGGATCACCGGCCGCATCCGCCGCTGAAAGGCCTTCCGGTCGCCCGGCCGTTCTTCCGCAGCCCGGTTGGGATGTTCGCTCGCCCACAGCTCCGCCGCCTCGATACGTTTCTGGAGCCGCGGGTGGCTGCCGAAGAAGAAGGCCTCGACCTTGCCGGAATCCCCATGGTCCTCCAGGAGAGCCTGGTAGACCAGGCTGGCCTGGTCGATGTCGTAACCGGCCGCGGTCATCTTGTTGAACGCCCCGTGGTCCGCCTCCCGCTCCAGGTTTCGCCCGTACCCGTTCACCGAGGCGATGATCGCTAGGGTGAGGCCCAGCCCCACGATCACCTCCGACAGTACGCGGATCCTCGCCGCCTTGCCATAGTTTCCAGACCGGCGGGCCTGACCCTCCTCCCCGGCGACGATCACCCCGGCGGCGATGGCGGCGAGGCCGAACCCGAGCTGCTTGTGCCGGGCGCTCCGCTGGAACCGGACCATGTGGCGCCCCTCCACGTGGGTCATCTCGTGGCCCAGGACGGTGGCCAGC
>JAPUIV010000037.1 GCA_027296665.1 Acidobacteriota bacterium
GTCCGGAACCGGAAATGGCTGGTGTCGCCCTCCGGGTTGCGGGAAGCGCTAGAGGAAAGTTCCGGTTCGAGGTACGCCCGCGGGGGCGCGGGGACCGGCCGGGCCGCCGCCGGCATTGCGGTGCACCACTTGTTGCAGACCTGGGATCGATCCGATCCCGGTTGGTTTCGGACCCATTCCCGGGCCGCCGCCCGATATGGAGCCTTGCAGGCCGGGGCGGCCAGCGAAAAGGTGGAGGCCATCGTCGAGGAGATCCTGGAGAGGTTCCTTGCATCCGACCTGCCCCGCCGGCTGCAAGGCCTCGATCTGATCGGCCGGGAGGTCCCGATCGAGGCGCCGTTCGAGGGTCAAATGGTGCGCGGCAGCATCGATCTTCTGTATCGTCACGAACAAACCATCGTCGTGGCCGATTTCAAGACCGACGAGTGCGCGCCGGGAAAGGAAGCCCGGCTTCTGGACAAATATGAGGATCAGTTGATGGCCTATGCCCGCGCCGTGCAGCGGGCGAACCGGCTGGCCGTCCTTCCCGCCCGGGAGATCTGGTCGATTCGCACGGGGCGCATCGCCCGCCATCCCGGCACCGGCCAGGCCGAAAGGAGTCATTGATGCAGTGTCGGAAATGCGGCTTCTGGCTTCCCGAACCGACCCCCGAGAGCTGTCCCCAGTGCAACCATCCTTTCCATTCCGGAGACGACAGAAGCGGGCCGGCGTGGGAAAGCCGCTCCTCGGGAATCGATCTCGAGGCGATGCTGGCGACCGTCAAGGGCGTTCTCTTCCAGCCCGCGGCGACCTTCCGGTCGATGCGCCGCGAGGGAGGAATGGGCGGACCCCTTCTGTTCGCGGTGATCCTGGGGACCATCTCCGGCTGGTTCGGCCTTCTCTGGCAAGGATTCATCCAGAGTCTTGGTTTTCTCTCGGAAGGGGTGGGAGATCAGTGGCTGATCGGGTACATCGGACTGATGGTCATTGCGGTCCTGATGCCCGGTTTCGTGTTGATCGGCGCCTTCGTCTCGTCGGCATTCTGGCATGTCTCTCTGTTCCTGGTGGGCGGGGCCAGGAAGAGTTTCGAGACCACCTTCCGGGTCACCGCATACGTATCAGGCGCCACCAACCTCTTCCAGATCATTCCGTTCTGCGGTGGATTCATCGGCGGCTTCTGGTATCTGGTCGCCATGATCATCGGAGTGCGCGAGGCGCACGAGATCTCCACCGGCAGGGCGGTCCTGGCGATCCTGCTGCCCATCATTCTCTGTTGCGCCTGCTTCCTGGTGGTCTGGATCTTTTTCCTGGGACCGGTGATCATCAATGCGATCCAGGAGATGTGAGAAGCAATGAGGATCTACCTGGCGAATCCCGATTCCGGCACCGCGATCCATGAACCGATCTGGGGCTGGATCGGCCTGGCCGCCCTCGCGGTTCCGTTCTGGTTGCCGCTGGAGCGGCTCGGTTTGCTCGCCTGCCCCCTCAAGGGAGCGACCGGCATCCTCTGCTTTCTGTGCGGCGGCACCCGCAGTTTCTGGGCCGCCGCCCATCTCGATTTTGTCTCCGCCTGGAACTTCAATCCCCTGGGGCTCCTTCTGTTCGGGGTCCTCCTCCTGTATCTTCCCTATGCGCTGGGATCGATCGCCTTCCGCTGGCCGCGCCCGCGCCTCCGGCTGGAGTCGGGTGGGGAAAGGGCCGTGCTCAGATCCCTGATCGCGGGCGGCATCGGCGCCAACTGGATCTATTTGCTGCTGCGCTGATTCGAGGAGAAAGATGTCCGACCGGAAGAAGGAGAGCGCCGATGACCTCGCGCTCGCCTTCCAGAAAAACCGCATCCTGTTCGGCCATGATCCCAGCCCGGGCCTTCTCGCCTTCGAGATCGAAGGGACCGATTCGGTACGGGTGTACCGGCGGGAGAAGGGGAAAACGGTCTCCTCGGTGGAACCGCTCCGGCCCTTCATCCTTCTGGAGAGGAAGGAATTGCTGGCCGGCTGGGCAGGCGAGGCCGAGGTCGAGCCGATGGAAGGGGAAGGGGCTTTCCGGCATATCGCCATCCTTCCCGACACCGCCGCCCTCGACTCGTTCCGCAAGCATCTGGTGCAGAAGACGGGCCGGACCGCCACCGCTCCCGGCGCCCCCTACCTCTACCTGAGCGACCGGGTTCATCAGTTCCTGCTGCTCACCGGCAAGACCAGTTTCCTCGGAATGCGGTTCCCCGATCTGAAGAGATTGCAGCTCGACATCGAGACCTACACCGGCGAGGGATTCGATTTTCCCAACCCGGCCCGCCCCTCCGACCGGATCATCGCCATCGCCCTCTCCGACAGCGACGGATGGGAGGAGCTGCTTTCCGGGAAAGAGATGCGGGAATCGGAGCTCCTGGAGACGATGGTGAAGCGGATCCGGGAGCGGGATCCCGATGTCATCGAGGGACACAACCTGTTCCGTTTCGACCTGGAATATATCGAGAAACGGGCGCGGCGGCACGGCGTGAAACTCGCCCTCGGCCGGGACGGATCGATCCTGCGCGGGCACGGCTCCCGCCTGCAGGTGGCGGAGCGGACCATAACCTATCGCAAGTACGAGATCGCCGGGCGCCAGATCGTCGATACCTGGATCCTGGCCCAGCATTATGACGTCGCCACGCGATCGTTGCCGGGATTCGGCCTCAAGGATGTGGCCCGGCATCTCGGAGTGGCGCCGGAGGGCCGCACCTACATTCCCGGCTCCCGCATCAGCCATTACTTCGACCACGATCCGGACAAGCTGTTCCTGTACGCCATGGACGACGTGCGGGAGACCCGAGCGCTCGGGGCGATCTTTTCCCCCGGTTATTTCACCCAGGCGCAGATCTTTCCGTACGGCTACCAGAACGTCGTCCTCAGGGGGAACGCCACCAAGATCAATTCCCTGTTCATGCGGGAATATCTGCATCGCCGGCATGCGATCCCGCGGCCCTGGATGGTGGGGCGGGAGATCACCGGCGGCTACACCGATATCCGCGATCCGGGCATCCGCAAACACGTTCTGAACTGCGACATCACCTCGCTCTATCCGTCGATCATGATGACCTTCGAGTTCTTTCCCGCCAAGGACAAGCTCGGAGTCTTGCCGGTGCTTCTGAAAGACCTCACGGAGTTCCGGGTCCAGGCGAAGCATGCGGCGAAGGCCTGCCCGGCCGGGGACCGGCGGGTCACGCTGGAGTCTTTGCAGTCGACCTTCAAGATCCTGATCAACTCGTTTTACGGATACCTGGGGTTTTCCCAGGGACATTTCAATGATTACGAAGCGGCGAACCAGGTGACCTCGAAGGGGCGGGAACTGATCCAGGAGATCGTCGGGAACCTGGAGAGGGAGGGAGCGCAGATCCTGGAGGTCGACACCGACGGCATCTACTTCGTTCCTCCGGACGGCATCCGGACCGCCGCCGCGGAGGAAAAATTGATGGTGCGGATCTCGAAGAGCCTGCCGGAGGGGATCCGCCTCGAGCTGGCCGGCCGCTACAAGGGGATGTTCAACTACAAGAAGAAAAACTACGTGCTGCTGGATGAAGAGGGCAGGCTGATCGTGAAGGGATCCGGGCTGCGGTCCCGCGGCCTCGAGCGGTTCCAGAGGGAATGGATGAACGGGATGTTCCACCTCCTGCTCAAGAACAAACGGAAAAAGATCCCGGAACTCCTGGAACGGTACCGGCAGGATCTCGAAAACCACGCCCTGCCGGTCGAGATGTTCATGAAGACGGAGACCCTGCAGGACTCCCTGGAAAACTACCGGGAGAAGGTAAAGGCGAAGCGGCGTAACGCGGCGGCCCCATATGAACTGGCGATCCGGTCGGACCGTTCCTATCAGGCGGGAGACCAGGTATCGTATTATGTCACCGGAACCGCCGCGCGGCTGAAGGTGCACGAGAACTGCAAACTTGCCTCGGAATACGATGCGGACCGACCCGATGAAAACATTGCTTACTACCAGGCGAAACTGAAGGAGCTGTACAAGCGGTTCCAGCCCTGGATTGAAGGAGAAAAAAGGTGATACCGATCGGAGCAAAACGTTCTTTCGGCCTTTTACGCGCCGCGCTCATTCCCCTGTTCCTGGCCGGCGGGGCGGTTCTACTCGGTTGCGGGGGCGGGGGGGTGGAGGAAGAAGAGTTGCCTCCAGGGATCGCCCAGATGGGGGAGACCCCGGCCGGAGCGGTGCTCCTGGACTCCATCCGGGCGCACGGCGGGTGGTCCGCCTGGTCGAAAAAGGAGAGCGTCGAGTACGAGTCCGAGTTGACATCCTACAATCCGGATGGATCGCCGGGAATAGCCGCCGGTGAAATCGTTCGGTTAATGATGACCGGCCGGATCCGGGGCAGGGTGGATCGGCAGCAACAGGATGTCATTCTGGCCTACAACGGCCATGTCGGGTGGGTGACCCGGGACAGCGGCACCCGGCCCGACCTCCAGATGCAGGGGGCGGCCCAGGCCTACGTCCAGAGGATTCACTGGGTGTTTCGGTTGCCGTTCAATCTGGTCGGGGTGGATGTTCGTCTCGGGGATGACGGTTCGGAAAATGGGATGCGCAAGATCCGCATCCAGTTTCCAGTCGGAATGGGGGTGCTGGAGAACGATTGGAGCCAGATCTACATCGACGAGAAGACCCACCTGATCCGGGAACTCTTCATGAACTCCGCCAAGGGCCGAAGCTGGATGGAATTCGATGACTACCGGGAGGTGGAGGGGATCCTGCTTCCCCACCGCCGCCGCGTGTACAAGGTTACGGGGAAGTGGGACAAGGGGATCCTGACGCACGAGATCAAGATCCTGAAGGTGAAATTCAATCAGCCTCTGGAGGACACCATGTTCGATCCACCGGAGGCCTTCCCCAGGCAGCAAGCACCGCCGCCGGGCTTCCCGGCCCAGCAACCGCCGCCGGTGCCATCCAGTTCCTGAAGGGTGGTTCCAAAGTTCGGGGGGAGAGGGGTCAGGTGGCGGCCGATTCGGTCGGGGCCGGCTTCTCAGCGGGGGGGGTGGGGGCCGGTTTCGGGGAAGCGGCCTTTTCCGCTGCCTTACGCCGCTTTTCCAGGCGCGCCGAGATCCGATTAAACGATTGCAGGCGTCGCTGTGCCCGCTTGAGCCGCTTCCGGGTGGAACGGTGTTTCTTGAGATCGGCCTTCCGGTCGATGCCGCCCAGGGCCTTTGCGACCCTGTCGATCCTCTCCTGCAAGGCCTTGAGGATTTCGTCCGTGCTGGTGCTTTGGTTCATCTTGATCCCATCCTGGCAAACCCCAATCCTACCTCTTTGGCACCCTCCCCGTCAAGGCTCCGGATCTCCTCGGGCTCCACACCGGCAGGTCGGTTCATTGTATACTGCGGGGAAACCGGAAGGATCAATACGGTAGTCGATTTCCATGGGAAAGGAACTCGCCATGAAAAGAAATATCCTTCTTCCGATGATTGCCGCCCTTGTCTTCTTGATGCCGGCCGGCCCGGCATCTGCCGCCGACACGCAGACGGGGACCTTCTCGATCGTCGCCTTCGACGCGGGGACCGGCGAGCTCGGCGTGGCGGTCCAGTCGCGCGCCTTCAATGTCGGCCAGTCGGTTCCCTGGGCCGAGGCCGGGGTCGGGGCGTTGGCCACCCAGGCCAGCACCAACGAATCGTTCGGGCCCAGCGGCCTGGATCTGCTGCGCGCCGGCAAATCGGCCGGGGAGACGCTGGAATCGCTTCTCGCCCATGACGAGGGCAGGGAGAACCGGCAGGTCGGCGTGGTCGATGCCGCCGGCCGGAGCGCCAGCCATACCGGGAAGAAGTGCCTCGACTGGGCCGGAAACATCACCGGCGACGGCTACTCGATCCAGGGGAACATCCTCGCGGGAGCCGGGGTGGTACAGGCGATGCGGAAGGCCTACCTGGAGACGGACGGGGAGATGGCGATCCGGTTAATAGCCGCCTTGTTCGCGGCCCAGGAGGCCGGGGGGGATCGGCGCGGCATGCAGTCGGCCGCCCTGCTGGTGGTCCGCCCGAGCGAGAAATATCCAGAGTATCGCCACCGCTACGTTGATCTAAGAGTTGATGATCATCCGCAACCAATCCGCGAACTCGACCGGATCTACCGGATCTCGGAGGGGACCGACATGGCCGAGGCGCATACCCGTTACGCCGAGGAGTATCGGGCCGCCGGCAAGACCGTGGAGATGGAGAGAGAACTCGGGTGGCTGGCGGAATCGATCCGGCGGGCCATCGAGGCCGAGAAACCGAACCCCTCCACCCTGAACGGCCTGGCCTGGAGCATCGCCTCCTACGGCATCCATCTGGAGGATGCGCTGCGGGCGGTGAGTCTCGCCGCGCGGTTGGAGCCCGATAGCTGGGAGATCCTCGACACCATGGCGGAGGTACATTTCCGCATGGGGGATCGGGAAAAGGCGGTGGAGGTGGAGCGGAAAGCGGCCGCCATGGCCCCGGATGTCACCTACCTGAAGGAGCAGATCGAACGTTTCGAGAAAGAGGAGATCCCCGCCCGGAAACCCTGACCAGCGTGGGGTTCCCGATCCAGGTTTTCAGGTCAGGGAAGCGAACCGGCGCCGGCGGCCGGCGCAGTTGCGATCGAGGGGTCGAGGATCAACTGCTCGAACACCCATGGCGTGCCGGGCAAGCCGCGCAGGGGGCGGCCGTTGAAGAAAAAGGTGGGGGTGCTGGAGACCCCGAGAGCGGAAGCCTCCTGAATATCCCGCCGCACCGCGTCGCGACCCTGGTTGGAGTTCAGGCAGCCCCGGAACCGGTTGCGGTCCAGGCCAATCCGGCCGGCGATCTCCTCGAGGGCGGTCCGGTCAACCCGCCCCTTCAAATGAAACGCCTCGTCGTGATATTCCCAGAATTTCCCCTGCGCGTGGGCGCAGACCCCTCCCTCCGCCAGCAGGCAGGCCCCCGGGTGGATATTTTGCTGAAGGTTCGGGTTGCAGGAGATGTCGAGTGGATAGTTCCGGAACACGAACCGGGCATGGTCACGGGTGTTGGCCGCGACGATCTTGACCATATCGGCCGCCCGCCGGCAGAAGGGGCAGCGGAAGTCGCTGAACTCGATTATGGTCATCGGCGCTTCCGGATTACCGAGGGCGGGGAAACCTTCCGATTGGACATTCACCGGCTGGACACGGGAGAAGACCTGGCGGATCTGCGCGAGCTGGGCGTCGCCGACCGCGCTGGTCGATTGCGAATAGAGGAGAAAGCCGCCGACCACAACGAGCATCACCAGGAGATTCATGCCGAACAGGAGACCCTTGGCGACATTTTGATAATATTTCCCACCACCGGGATCATCGGTGATCCGGAACCGCGGGAAAATGGCCGAGAGTTCCAGGGCCGCCTTCCCCCGCCCCCGGAATACGCCGATCAGGATCAGAAGGAGGGCGATGTTCACCCCGTAGGTGGCGACGCAGAGCGGGCAGATGACCTGGATCCGGAACACCATGATCGACCCGAGGTAGAGATCGAACAGGACCGCCAGGCAGGACAGGAAGAAGGCCCAGAGAAGAAACGGCCGGCGTTGATCTTCCCGGAAGATCAGGGCGCCCAGGCCGAGAGTCGTCAGGGTCAGGTAGAAGAGGATCCCCCAGATCGAAACCGGTATGCCAAGCAACTGGGCATATTGACTGGCGGTGACGGCATGGCAGGCGAGGCCCGGGCCGGTGCCGCAGAGAGCCGAGCCCTCGACTTGGCCCACCAGGAGGGTCAGGTGGAGCTGGGTAAGGTAGCCGGCGAGGAACAATCCCGCCACCGACAGGACGAGGACAAGAGCGCCCCGGAGCCTGCCGGTCCGGCCTCCCGTTACCGGGTTCGGATCCTGTGATTCATTCTTTGACATGAAACCCAATGGATCATACTGAAGGAAGACCGATCCTTCAACTAATAAATCGATGAACTACCTTGTGGTCACCGCCGCCGCCCTCCTGGCCGCGGTCATTTCCCTGTTTTCGGGATTCGGTCTCGGTACCATTCTGATGCCGGTTCTGGCCCTGTTTTTCCCGGTCGAGGCGGCCATCGCGGCGACCGCCGCGGTCCACCTGGCGAACAATCTGTTCAAGGGGATGCTGTTCGGTAAATTCGCGCGGTTCCCCGTGGTCATTCGCTTCGCCGTCCCGGCGGGGCTTCTCGCCATCGTCGGGGCCTGGGCCCTCCAGACCCTGGCAGGTTCCCCTCCGCTTCTGGAGTACAGGATTGCCGGACTCTTGTTCGCGCCCACCCCGATCGGTCTGCTGGTCGGTGCGGTCATCCTGACCTTTGCCCTGTTCGAGCTTCTTCCCGGTCTGGATCGCCTCACCTTCGATCCGAGGTTCCTGTCGATCGGCGGAGCGTTGTCGGGTTTCTTCGGAGGTCTCTCCGGCCACCAGGGAGCGGTGCGGACGGCCTTCCTGAGCCGGGCGGGGCTGGGAAAGGAGGCCTTCATAGGGACCATGATCCTCTGCGCCATCGTGGTCGATGTCGTCCGGCTCCTGGTTTACGGCGCGCACGGTTTCGGCGGAAAGGGATTTTTCAGCGGCCGGTTCACCGATTCCGGCCTGATCCCGGCGGCGGTTTTCGCCGCGTTCCTCGGTTCCTGGATCGGCACCCGCCTGGTCCGGAAGGTGACCCTCGGCGGCCTGCACCGGCTGATCGGTATCCTGCTGATCCTCTTTGCCCTTGCCCTGGCGTCGGGCTGGATCTGATCCCGGGAAAGATGCCGGTCTTCTACCGGGCGGCGGAGAACTCCAGGACCGCCCGGAAGCGGATCTCCCCATCGAGCATTTTCCCGTAGGCGGTCTGGACTTCTTGAAGGGGGAAAGTCTGGATCATCGGCCGGATCTTTTTTTCCACTGCGAAGTTCAATGTGTCGGTCGAGTCCTGCGCGTGCCCGGAGGGCCAGCCCTGGATGGAACGCCGCCCGGAGATCAGGTCGATGGCATTCACCTGGAACGGTTCCATGGCGCCGGCCACGACGATCAGGCGGCCGTCGCGGCCCAGGGCGGGGATGAGGGCGGAGATCGACCTGGCGTCGGGCGCGGTCGCCACGATCACACGGGCGCCGCCCATCTTCTGGAGGGCCGGGCCCACCTCATCGGCGGCCGCGTCGATGAATTCTCCGGCGCCGAGCTTTTCCGCCAGTTCGCGTTTGGCCGGCCCGCGGCTGATCGCCGCCACCCGGAATCCGAGCGCGTCGGCGAATAGCAGGCCGAGATGGCCGAGGCCGCCGAGGCCCTGGATCGCCACCAGATCGCCGGGGCGGGCTCCCGAGTGCCTGAGGGAGTTGAACATGGTCACGCCGGCGCACAGCAAGGGCGCGGCCTCGGCCATGGAGATCCCCTCCGGAATCCTGGCGATCGATTCGATCGGCGCGAGCATATATTCCGCGTACCCGCCATCGCGGGTGATCCCGGTTATGGTGCCGTTCTCGCACAGGACGATATCGCCGGCCCGGCATGCCGGGCAGTCGCCGCAGTTGCCGCCGAACCAGCCGACCCCGACCTTCTCCCCGGCCTGGAACTTATCGGCGCCCTCGCCGCAGGCATCAATGACGCCGGCCACCTCGTGGCCTGGCACGCGCGGCAGTTCCAGGCCGGGCCAGAGGGCCTCGGCGACGAATTGATCGCTATGGCAGATGCCGCAGGCGCGCACCCGGATCCGGACCTGTCCCGGTCCCGGCTCCGGGGTCGGCCTATCTTCGATCTCGAAAGGTTCCCCGGCCCGATGAATGACCGCAGCTTTCATGTTGTCCTCCTGAATCAGCGCCGGGATCGTTTGTTCTTGAAGACCTTGGAATCGGGAAAGAAACGGAGCCATCCCGACTGGTAGGCGAGAACGCCGGACAGGAGAGTCCCCTCCGGATCGACCGCCCAGGCGGTCATCTCTTTTTTCTCGTAGAGGATCTTGATCTTTTCTCCATTGAGCTCGGCCTGGATCGGTAAATCAGCCTTGTTCAATTCCCGGAATGGGAAGAAGAGAGATTCCTCTCCCGCCGCGATCCCCAGTCCCAGACTGGAGGTATCGTGCATCTTGAGGGTCCGATCGCGTTCCGATCCGGGCCTGAAGTAATAGTAGGGCCGCCCGTTGCCATTCTTCGCAACCACCACCCGGGAGTCAATCACCTCGTACATCGCCAGGAAGCGGATCGGGAAGGCGACCGCCTGGCCGTCGAGAACCACCCCGAGTACCAGGTCGCTGTCATTGATCGGCGCGGCCGCGGCCGGCACCGAGGGAAGATCGTCGGGGGCGGGGTGAACTTTCACCTCCACGTCCCAGGTGGGTCCGCCGGGACGGGATTGCATGTGCCCCTTGACCGTCTTGCGGGGCGGGAGAGGTTTCTTCTCCTCTTCCTCCGCCCGGACCGGGGTGCCGGCCAGGAGCGGGATCATCAAGGCTAGGAGGACCCTCCCCCCCACCCTCATTTTGCCGCCTCGACCACGATCCGGTACAGCAGCTCCGTCCCCCAGATGAAGGAGTCCACGCGGATCCTCTCGTTGTTCGCGTGCATGGTGCGGATCTCCTCTTCCTGGATCGGGAAGGGGAGCAGGCCGTAGGCCAGGACGCCGCGCTTGCGCAACACCTGGGAGTCGGTGCCGCCCGCCGACATGTAGGGAACCACCGGAACCCCGGGGGCCATCGCCTCGATGACCGAACGGATGGTTTGGAACAAGGGACTATCGACCGGAGAGGGGCCCGGCCGCGGTTCCGGTTCCCGGGCGAACCGCAACTCGACCTGATCGTCATCGATCACCTTTCGTAATTGCCTGGCGAATTTGTCCAGATCGGTTCCCGGCAGGAGCCTGCAGTTCAGGTTGGCCCTCGCCTCCGAGGGGATGACGTTCTCCTTGATCCCGGCCTTCAGGATGGTCGGGGTGCAGGTGGTCCGGAGCATCGCGTTGTAGTTCGGGTTCACCGAAAGAAGCTCGGCGCACTGCGCGCCCTCCTCGGGATTTTCCAGCCGGGAGGCGCAGAGCGACAGGCCGCGCGGGAAGATCGGCGCCAGTTGCGTGAAGAACTCCCGGGTGACCGGGTTCAGTTCGACGGGAAATTTCATCGACCCGATCCGTTCCAGGGCTCGGATCAGCAGGGCGACCGGATTCCCCCCCGTCGGCACCGATGAATGTCCCGACTCGCCGCGCGCGATCACCTCGAAGTCCTGATAGATCTTCTCGGTGGTCTGGATCGCCACGTAGCGCATCTTGCCGTTTTTCCAGACCACCCGGCCCCCTTCGTTCAATGCCATCTCGACATCGAGCAGGTCCGGGTGGTTGGCGAGGAGCCATTTTATCCCGAGCCTTCCCCCGGCCTCCTCGTCCGCCTCGGCGAGGAAGATCAGATCGCGCGACAGGCGGACCCGGTTGCGGGCCAGCAGGAGCATGACCTGGAGTTCCGCCGCCGCCATCGATTTGTCGTCCAGGGTGCCACGCCCCCACAGGTAACCGTCCTTGACCACCCCCGCGAAGGGAGGGACGCTCCATTCTTTCTCCACCACCGGGACCACATCGATGTGGGACATGATCAGAAGGGGGCGTTTTTCTCCCGTGCCCTTGTAGCGCACCACGAGACTGCCGCGCCCCGGTTCCGGTTCGAAAAGCTGCGGCTCCAGTCCGGCCTGCCGCAGTTGCCCGGCAAGGTAGGCCGTCACCTGGGCCTCGTTGCCCGGAGGATTGCTGGTGTCCAACCGGATCAGGGCCTTCAGGTGCTCCAACGCCTCGCGGCCGGCCGCCTGAAAATCGATCGGAACGGCCTCATCCGGTTGCTGGGCAAGGAGCAAGGCGGGAAACGACAACATGCACAGGATCGACAGAAATTTTCGCATAATGGAGGGGAGGCTATCACCCGCCGTTCCCGCGGGTCAACTTCCGGACTTCCCGAGGTTTTCGAATCGCCGTTTCATCTCCTCAATCAGGGCCTCGAATTCGGGATCCCCGTGCAGGGAGGCGAGATCGGGATCGCTGGCTATCCAGGCGGCGCCCGGCCCAATGCCGTAGGAACTGCGCAGGAACTGAAGAGCCTGGTCGCGGTCGCCGGCCAGGGCCCAGAAGCAGGCCAGGTTATAGGTTCCGGCCAAGCTGTCGGGCATCGCTTTGGCTCGCGCCGCTTGTGCCCGCGCCTCGGCATCCCGTCCCAACTGCAGCAGCCCGATGGCGAGGGCGGCGCAGGGCTGTTGCGATCGGCCCAGCTCGCAGGCCCGGGATTCGGCATCGGCCGCTCCCTGGAGGTCATTCTCCCCCTTGAGGGCCCGGCCCAACTGGTGGTAGAAGTACCAGTTGAATGGCTCCAACGCCACCGCCTGGCGGGTGCGGGCGACCGCCTCCCGCTGCCGGCCGGCTTCGTGATAAAAAACTCCTAGGTCGGAAAGGACCGGGGCGTTGATCGGA
>JAPUIV010000038.1 GCA_027296665.1 Acidobacteriota bacterium
TGCCGGGTACTTCAGCCGCGATCGCCTTCACCATGTCCCGGAAGGCGGTTCCCACTCCGGATCCAAGGTTGAAGACACCGTGCGGCAGATCAACCTTCAGGGCGGCAAGAAGCATTGCCTCGGCCAAATCCTCGACGAAGACATAATCCCGCTTTTGCAGGCCGTCACCAAACACCGTCAGGGGCCGGCCTTCCATCGCCATCCGAATGAACCAGTTGACGATCCCGTACTTGCTGTGTTTCATCTGCTGGCGCGGGCCAAAGGGATTGGCGATCCGGAAGATCAGGGTCCGCATCCCGTGCGCCCGGTGGTAGAACTGGTAATACTTTTCCCCGTTCAGCTTGTGTACACCATAGATGCTGAGACAGTTGTAAGGATGGCGTTCGCTGACCGGGTTGGACTCGATCTCCCCGTACACGAACCGGGAACTGGGGAATATCAGGGTCGCGTTTCGATTGTGGAGCCGGCAGGCCTCGAGGACCGTCAGGTGTCCCTTGCAATTCACGTCCAGGTCGAAGAACGGCTCCCGATTGCTGTCGACGTAACTGACCTGTGCCGCCATGTTGAACACCAGGTCCTGGTCCAGGACCGCCTGTCTGACGACCTCACGGTCGCGGATGTCCCCGTACACCAGATCGATGGAGGAACGGATCTCTGCCAGGTTGAAAAGATTTCCGCCGTACATCGGCAAAAAGGCGTCGAGAATGGTGACCTTCGCGCCGTTGCGGACCGCGAGATGGGCGATGGCGCTGCCGATCATCCCCGCCCCGCCGGCAATCAAAATCCGCATTCCTTTGCAGTTGGAAAAACGGCTCACGCCGGCTCTCCCTTGGGGGAACGACTGGGCCGCCGTCCCACACCGACGTATTCGAATCCCAGGTCCCGCATCTGGTTCGGCTCGTAGATATTGCGGAGGTCCAGGAGAACCGGTTGGGCCATCAACTCCCGGATCCGCTCCATCTCCAGCATCCGGAACTGGTTCCACTCCGTGAGGAACACCAGAACATCGGCGCCGGTCGCGGCGTCATAGGCATCTTCACAGAAATCGATCTCGGGCACTTCCCGGCGGGAATCCTCCATCGCCACCGGGTCGTAGGCGCGTACCTTGCCCCCCTCCGCGAGAATGATCCTGGCGATCTCGAGGGCCGGAGATTCACGGATGTCGTTGGTGTTTGGTTTGAAGGATAACCCCAGGACCGCCACCGTCTTTCCCTTCAGATCGCCGCCGGCGCCCTTCCGGATCCGGTCGACCATCCTCTTCTTGTGGACCCGGTTCACCTCGATGGCCGCCTCGACTATTCTCTGCCTGGCGCCGTTTTCCCGGCCGTGGGTGGCGAGCGCCATGGTGTCTTTCGGAAAGCAGGAGCCGCCGTATCCCGGTCCGGGATGGAGGAACTTCGGACCGATCCTCTTGTCCAGCCCCATCCCCTTGGCGACCATATGGACATCGGCGCCGACCCGGTCGCACAGCTCGGCGACATCGTTGATGAAGGAGATCTTCGTCGCCAGGAAGGCGTTGGAGGTGTACTTGATCAATTCCGCGGTGACCACATCGGTGATCACCACCGGGGTTTCGAGGAGATACAACGGATCGTACAGGTCCTTCAGGATGGCGATGGCGTCCTCGTCCTCGGCGCCGATGACCACCCGGTTGGGCCGCATGAAATCCTCCACCGCCGACCCCTCGCGCAGGAATTCCGGGTTGGAGGCGACGCTGAACCGGACCGGCTCCGGTAAGCTCCTGGTGACGATCTCGGCAATCATGCGGCCCGTGCCCATCGGTACCGTGCTCTTGGTCACGATCACCTTGTATCCGTTCATCGCCCGGCCGATCTCCGCCGCAACATTCCGGACGTAGGTGAGATCCGCCCTGCCGGTGCCGTCATCGGGTGTTCCGACCGCGATGAAGATGACCAGCGCCCCTTCCACCGCCTTCTTCAGGTCGGTGCTGAAACTCAACCGGCCTTGCGCGACGTTGCGCTCGACGATCTCCTTCAGGCCCGGCTCGTAAATGGGCAACTTTCCGGAGTTCAGGTTCCCTATCTTTTCCGTCTCCTTGTCGACGCAAGTCACCTGGACGCCGAACTCCGCGAAGCAGGCCCCGGTCACCAGGCCCACATACCCCGTTCCAACCACTGCGATGTGCATCGTGCTCCCCGGGCCGCGCTGGGCTGCCGGTCAGGGTTCCCTCTGGCGCCGGAACCATTTGATAAATGCCGCAATCCCATCCTCAAGTGTTACTTGAGGTTCATATCCTAACATCTTTCCCGCCTTGACGATATCGGCATGGGTCCGCTTCGCGTCACCCGGCTGCTCCGGTTGGGGCTCCAGCCGGACCGGCCGGCCAAGACTCTTCCCGATCAGATCGATCAGAGCGGCAAGGGAGATTGGCCGGGAGTTCCCCAGGTTGATGATCTGGAAACCGGCCGGCCGTTTCAGTCCGGCCACCAGGCCATCGATGATGTCGTTAACATAGGTATAATCCCTCGAAGTGGAACCGTCTCCGAACCTCGGGATCGGCTTTCCCTCCCAGAGCAGCCTGGTGAACTTATGGATCGCCATTTCCGGGCGTTGCCGCGGCCCGTAAACGGTGAAGAATCTCAGGCAGACCATATCGATCCCGTACAGGCGATGATAGGCGCCGCACAGCGCTTCACCGGCCAGCTTGGTGGCGCCGTAGGGCGAGATCGGCTCGGGACTCGAACCGGCCTCCGAGAAGGGGATCGTTTCCGAGCTGCCGTACACCGAGGAAGAGGAACCGAACAGAAACCGGACCACTCCTTGCCGCCGGGCCGCCTCGAGCAGGGAGAGGGTTCCGCGGATATTGACATCCTCATACAGCAACGGGTTTTCGATCGAGGGACGCACGCCGGCCCGCGCCGCCAGATGGATCACGCACTTCGGCCGGTGCTGGCGAAAGGTTTTTTCCAGGAAATCAAGCTCCCGGATATCCCCCTCCACCAGATGAAAGTTCTCCTTCCCGAGACAATCGTTCAGATTCCTTCGCTTGATGGCCGGGTCATAGAAATCATCGAAGGAATCGATCCCGACAACCGTGGCGCCCAGCGCCAGGAGCCGTTCGCACAGATGGGATCCGATGAACCCCGCGCAGCCGGTGACGCAGACCACCCCGGTGCTCGATTCCTTGGCCCCTCCCTGCCTCACTCCTGGTTCCCCTCTTCTTCCTGTTCCTCGAGATCCTGCAACACTTTTTCAATCCGCTGCTTGGCCCCCTTCTTGCCGTACTTCCGGATCAGGGATCGGATGAGCTTGCTGTCCCGGATGCCGGCGACCACGTCCTCGAGGCCCTCGTACACCTCCGGGCTGTTCAGCAGAAGGCCCACGGATCCCTGGCCCCGGTCGATCTTCTCGGTGATCGATTCCATGTTGGCGGTGATCCGCTGGATGCTTTCCAGCACCTCCTTGGCGTAGTTTTCGTCGACCAGAAGTTTCCCGAGGAGCCCCTTCTCCTGGTTGAGGGAATCGGTCACCTCACGGAGGCTGGCCACCACCCCGGAGAACTCGTCGAGGGCCGCCTGACTCTTCCCCTCGCTGGAGAACAGGTCCCCGATCGCTCCCTCCCCGGCCTGGATGGAAGCCAGGATCTCGTCCATGCGCGCGGAGGCGCTAGCCAGCGCCTCCGTCTGGTGGTCGGCGAACTCCTTGTCGAACAACAATTTTCCGAGTAGCCCCTCCTGCTGTTCCAGGGCCCG
Source organism: Acidobacteriota bacterium (assembly GCA_027296665.1). Lineage (GTDB taxonomy): Bacteria > Acidobacteriota > Polarisedimenticolia > JAPUIV01 > JAPUIV01 > JAPUIV01. Next base: position 3,714 of record JAPUIV010000038.1, read on the forward strand.
GGTGATCCGGACGGTGGAGGCCGAAACCTCCTTGAGGTTATCGCGGATCTCCTTGCCGAAGTCCTCGTTGTAGAACAGCTCGGAGATCAAACCGCTGCCTTCGGTAACCGCGTCGAGAAGGGCCTTCATCGAGGCGGTGATCGCTTGAATGTTCTCCGCGATGTTCTCCCCGGCCTCCTGTAACCTCGCCAGTTCGGTGACGTCCGGAGTGATGAAGCCCCCCTCCTCGATCGGATCGGCCCCCGGCCCCCCGACCGTGACCTCGATATACTTCTCTATGGAGAGATACGAGAGGGGCCGGAGCAGGGCGCGGCTATCGGCCCGGATCCGGTTCTGGAAGGATTTATCGACGCTGATGAAGACGATGATTTCGGACCTGGCGAGATCCTCCGGGAACTCGATTTTCAGAACCGCGCCGACCTGGACCCCGGAAAGTTTTACCGGAGAACCCGGCGCCAGGCCGGTGGTGTTGGAAAACGCCGTCCTGTATTCCACCTTGGGAGAAAAGAGGCGGGACTCCTTGCCGATCGCCATGATCCCCACCACCGCGATACCGAGCGCCAGCAGAACGAACAGGCCAACACCGACATCCTGAAACAACCTTTGCCGATTCATGGTCCTAAACTCCTTCTTCGAGGAACCGGCGGAGCCGGGGTTCATTCGACAGGCGCGCCTCCGTCATGGTCCCCACGAAGCACAACTTCCCGTCGCACAAGAACGCGATCCGATCGCCCACTCTGTAGGCGCTCAGGATGTTATGGGTGACCACCACCGAGGTCACACCCAGACGCTTTTGCAGGTCCCGGATGAGCTGGTTGATCGTATTCGCGGTGATCGGGTCCAGCCCGGCCGTCGGTTCATCGTACACGATGGCCTCAGGTTCCACGGCGATGGCCCGGGCCAGGGCGACCCTCTTCTTCATGCCGCCGCTGAGGATAGAGGGCATCAGATCGTCCACCCCCTCGAGTTCCACCAGCCGCAGCTTCTCCCGCGCCCGCTTCCGGATCTCCGCATCGGGAAGTTTCGTCTGCACGCGCAACCCGAAGGCAACGTTGTCGAGGACCGTCATCGAGTCGAACAACGCTCCCTCCTGGAAGACCATGCCCACCTTTCTCCGCACCGGCTTGAGACGGGATTCGGGCAGGCTGGAGATCTCCTCGCCATCCACCACCACCCTTCCCCGATCCGGCCGCACCAGCCCGATGATGTGGCGTATCAGGAGCGATTTTCCCGCGCCGCTGCCGCCGAGGATCACCAGGGTCTCCCCTTTCCGGATCCCGAGGGTGATGCCGTTCAGGACCCGGTGCTCGCCGAAAGATTTTTCGACCCCCTCGAACCGGATGAAGTCGCTGGTTTCTTCCTGTCGGACCGATTCCACCGGCAACCCCCTAAAAGGACATGAACAATTTCGTCAGGAAAAAATCGCTGATCAGAATGGTGATGGAGGCGGCAACGACCGTGGAGGTGGTCGCTCGACCGACGCCGTCCGCGCCGCCGCGGGCGTTCAGACCGTTGTAACAGGCTATCAGACTAATGAATAGCCCGAAGAATACCGCCTTGCCCAGTCCGCTCAACACGTCCTGGATTTGCACCGCGGCGATCACGTGCTGGAGGTAGAACCCGGAGGTCTGATTCAACTGAAAAACCGCCATCGCCATCCCACCCAGGATGCCGATGAAATCGGCAAGAATGGTCAGCAACGGGAGCATCACCACCGTCGCAACCACCTTCGGCACCACCAGTTTTTTCACCGGATTGGCAGCCAGGGCGCGCATCGCGTCGAGCTGATCGGTGACCTTCATCGACCCGATCTCGGCGGTGATCCCCGCTCCCACCCTGCCGCCGACCATCAAGGCGGTCAGGACCGGCCCCAGTTCCCGCACCAGAGCAAGGCTGACCACATCCGCGACGAAATATTTCGCTCCATAGGCAGCCAGGGAATAGGAGGTCTGCAATGCCAGGACCATACCGGTGAACAGAGCGGTGATGTTGGTGATGGAAAGAGACTTGACGCCCAGGTAATGCATCTGGGCCGACCAGGCCCGGAATTCATAGGGGGGAGTGGCGGTGCACAGGAGGGTTTGAACGAAAAGGATCGCCATCCCCCCCAGGTGGCTCAGGGCTCTCTTCAGGAGACTTCCCATCTTTTCGTTTGCTGGTTGGCCTCATCCGCTGGGAATTCCACGGAACCGTCCAGGTAAAACGGGTCGTATCTTAATGAAACGGCACACCCAAGTCAAGGATTTGCAATTCGTTACGATGCACCAGAGGATCTTTTCCTGCCCCGGGCCCAGGTATGGATCAGGGCGAACCCGAGATCGGCCGACCCGAGCAGCAGGAACACCGGCCCGCCATCGAACCATAGGGCGTAGCCGCAAAAAAAGATCCCTCCCATGGCTCTTCCCAGGATCGCCACAATCACATTGCCGGGGTGCCGATCCGGATCCAGGGCGGTGACCAGGTAAAACAGGGCGAGGATCAACAGAAAAATGCCGTTCAGGCGAAGGTAGACCTCGGTTCTCGGCAGGACGATCCCGAGAAACCGGGCCAGGGGGGCGGGAAAGAACAGGATCGGGAGTCCAAAGGCGGCATCGTACACCGCCCCCGCAACCAGGGTGAGGCCCAGAAACGAGAACCTTTTTCCCCTACTCACCGCCGGCGCCCTCCCCGCTTCCGGTTTTTCCGTCCCCATCCGCCCCCTCCTGGAGTCTCCATCCGCAGCCTCTCCCCGGGCGAGACAACCATGTTCCCCTTCGAGGGCAGCCGATACCGTCTCCCGCGCCGGATCATATAATTGCGGCCGGTCGCCCCCGCGGTCCCACCTGCCAGGCCGTATGGAGGGATCTTTCGCCGATCGGTCAGGAGGCTGAGATTCCCACCGGTGAGAAACTCCAGTTCCCGGATCAGTCCGTCCCCTCCCCGGTGCCGCCCCGATCCGCCGGAACCGCGGCGAATGCTATAGGCATGCACGCGAAACGGGTAGGAGGTTTCCAACGCCTCGATCGGGGTGTTCAGGGAATTGGTCATGTGGGTATGCACACCGGAGAGCCCATCGCCATCGGGCCTGGCCCCCTGGCCGCCGCCCATTGTTTCATAATAGGCGAACGGCTGTCCCGTGCGCGGGTCGAGACCGCCGGCGCAGATGTTGTTCATGGTGCCGGAGCTGGCGGCCGGGATCCGATCAGGCAACGCCTTTGCCAGGGCGCCGAATAATACATCGACGATCCTCTGGGAAGTCTCGACGTTGCCGCCGGCGACGGGAGCGGGGCGGCGGGCGGCGAGGATCGATCCGGCCGGGATGCGGATATCGATGGGGGCGAAGCATCCCGAATTGAAGGGAACTTCCTCTTCCACCAGGCATCGGAACACATAGTAGGCGGCCGACCGGGTGATCGCTTCCACGGCGTTGATGGAGCCGGGAACCTGCGGGGAGGAGCCCTTGAAATCGACCACGGCTCGATCCCCGCGGATGGCGATCCGGACCTGGATGGCGATCGGCTGTTCCCCGACGCCGTCATCGTCCATGTGGTCGCGAAACCGGTACACCCCATCCGGGATCCCGCGGATGCAGTCCCGGAGAATCCGTTCGGAATAGAGCCGCAACTGGGCGGCGAAGAACAACACCCTGCGGAGACCTTCCCGTTCCAGGATCTCCCGGAGCCTCTCCTTGCCAACCTGATTGGCCCCGATCTGGGCCAGAAGATCACCCCGCCTTTCCTCCGGAGTTCGCACATTGGCGAGAATCATCTCCAGAACATCCCGGTTCAGCACGCCGCGGCGCAGGATCCGGACCGGCGGGATCACAATCCCTTCCTGGTACAGTTCGCGCGACAATGGCATCGACCCGGCCACCATTCCGCCGACGTCGCTATGGTGCGCCCGGTTGGCCAGGTAAAAGATCGGCTTTTTACGCCCCTCATGGTAGAGGGGGGTCACCATGGTGAGGTCGGGGAGATGGGTTCCGCCCCGGTAGGGATCGTTCAGGAGCACCGCGTCCCCATCCTTCATCCGAACTTCTCTCAGGGCGGCCGCGACCGAGGCGGGCATCGAGCCGAGATGCACCGGCATGTGGTCTCCCTGCGCGATCAGATTCCCCTTCTCATCGAAGATGGAGCAGGAATAGTCCCGGCGCTCCTTGATGTTCGGCGACGGGGCGGAGCGCTGCAGGGTCATCCCCATCTCTTCCGCGACGGAGGCAAACAGGTTATTGAAGATCTCGAGCCGCAGGCCCAACCTACCGGCTGAGGATAAGGTTCCCATATCGATCCACCGAACCCCGGAATCCCGGATTCACGAACAATGTGGAACTGTATTCGGTCACGACGGCCGGGCCGCGCCAACGGTCCCCGGGGCGAAGCCGGTCCCGGTGGTATACAGGCACTCGCCGGCGGCCCCCGCCGAACCGGACCATGCGGTAGCCGTCGGGGGAGATCCGCCGCACCGGCAGTTTGCCGGCGGGGTGGGAAGGAAGCATCTCCTCCCCGCCGGAAAGCCCGATCGCCTGGACCCGGAGATTGACCAGCTCGACCGGCCTGTCCGGGTGGGCGAAACCATGGGCCTGACGATGCCGGCGGTGGAATGCATTCCGGATCGCCGCCATCCAGCGGCTCCTTCCCCCCCGGCTCCGAACCTGAGGAACGATCACATTCAGTTCGTACGACTGGCCGGCGTA
>JAPUIV010000039.1 GCA_027296665.1 Acidobacteriota bacterium
AGCTCCTGACTTTCAAACCGACGGGCGCGATCGTCGCCGCTCCGACCTGCAGCCTTCCGGAAGGGATCGGCGGGGAAAGAAACTGGGATTACCGTTACACCTGGATCCGCGACGCCGCCTTCACCGTTTACGGTCTCCTCAGGATCGGCCTCACCGAATCGGCCAGGGATTTCATGAACTGGTTGCAAGCCCGCTGTCATGAACTCGAACCCGATGGATCGCTCCAGATCATGTACGGCATCGACGGGCGGCACTGCCTGAAGGAAGAGACACTCGACCATCTCAAGGGATACCGGGGTTCGAGACCGGTCCGTATCGGGAACGGCGCATACAATCAGGTTCAACTCGATATTTATGGTGAACTCATGGATTCCGTCTACCTGTACAACAAGTACGGCTCGCCGATCTCCTACGACCTGTGGCAGCACCTGCGGAGGCTGATCAACTGGGTCTGCGACAACTGGGATCGGAAGGACCAGGGTATATGGGAGGTTCGGGGGGGCAAGCAGCATTTCGTCTATTCCAAACTGATGTGCTGGGTGGCCCTTGATCGCGGCCTGCGGCTGGCCGGTAAGCGATCCTTCCCCGCCGACAGGCAGCGATGGCTGGAAGGGCGCGACAAAATTTACGAGGAGATCATGGCGAAAGGCTGGAACCCGAAGAAAAAGGCCTTTGTGCAACATTACGGCAGCGCCACGCTGGACGCCTCGAACCTGATGATGCCGCTTGTGTTCTTCCTCTCCCCTACCGATCCGCGCAACCTCTCCACCCTGGAGGCCACCATGCGCCCGCCCGAGCGGGGCGGCCTGGTGTCGAACAGCCTGGTGTACCGGTACAACGCGTTGGAGACCTCCGATGGGCTCCGCGGTGAGGAAGGCGCCTTCAACATCTGCACCTTCTGGCTGGTCGAGGCGCTCACCCGGGCCGGCCGGGAGGATCCCTCCCGCCTGGAACAGGCTCGGCTGGTGTTCGAGCAGATGCTCGGGTTCGCCAACCATCTCGGACTGTACGCCGAGGAGACCGGGCCGACGGGCGAAGCGCTGGGGAACTTTCCACAGGCTTTCACTCACCTGGGCCTGATCAGCGCCGCCTACAATCTGGATCTCGCGTTGGGTACGCACGGTTGAATACGATCCGGAAACCATTTTTCATCCTGGTTGGGTTGATCCTGTTTTATCTTGCCTTCGAAGGGTTTCAGAGGACGGGAGAGCCCAACGATTTCACGGTTTACTATCGGGCTGCCGGAACCATCCGCGGCGACCTTTCTCCATATGAAATTCAACTGGTCCCTGAAAATATCAGGCTCAACTACGTATACCCTCCTCTTCTCGCCTCGGCCCTGGTGCCTTTGACATTTTTTCCCGCCGTCGTGGCCGACCAGATCTGGACCGCCCTGAACCTCGCTGCCCTGATCGGTTGTCTCCTTCTCCTTCAACGCCTGCTGTACTTCCATGACAGCAACCTCCGGGTGCTCGCCATCTCGACCTTCGCGGTTTTACCTTTCCTTCGAACCACGATGCGATCCGGCCAGGTCAGCATTTTCCTGCTTTTTCTCATCCTGCTCGCCCTCCGACAGACGAAAGAAAAAGGAACCCTTCTCCCCTGCATCCCAATGGGAATGGCCATCGGCCTGAAACTTTATCCTGCCGGGGCCATGCTGATCTGGCTGTTCCAAGAAAGATGGAAATGGATCGGGGTTTCCCTTATTTTCGCGTTATCGCTGTCCCTCCTCATTCCCGCAATGGCGCTGGGTCCCACGGCCGGCGTCCACGCCAACCTCTCTTTCTGGAACGATCTGGTTCCCCGTTCCATGGGATGGAAGGACGCGCCCGACTGGTTCGGGTACCGCAGCCGGCATTCCTATTCAATCCCATCCGCCTTGTACCGTTGGACTTCGAAATTACCGGCCCCGATCATTCCTCTGAAAGATTCCCATCGCTGGGTACTGACCTGCCTTATTTCGGGATCTTGGATCGCCCTGGCCTGGGTCGGCCTGAAGAAACTGGAGAGGGTTCGACCGCGCCCATTCCCCGAAGAGAGACTTCTTCAATTGGGGCTTGTGGTTGGCCTTCTCCCAATCTTGGGGCCAATCTCCTTGAAAGCCGGATTCATCGCCTTGCTTCCGGTGTACGCGGTGCTGTTCGCGGTCCCCGGGCGAAGTCCGTCCCGGACCAGGATTTCCTGGGGCCTGGCCGGAATTTGCCTATTCCTTCACCTGTTTCCCTTCCGCCTGGTTATCGGCCGGCAATTCACCTACGAACTGGAAGCCCATTCCATCATCCTAGTCGGGGCGTGCTGTCTATACCTCGCCCAATGGTTACGTATTTCGGATTTCACGCAGGAGAATCGGAGCCTCCCAGTATCGCCCTCCTGCGGACAATAAACCCGCAAGCTTTTGTCCAAATGTACCTATGTAATTGACCTGACGTCTGTTAGGATGTTAAAGTTGAAACATTCGAACTGGGGAAAAATCTGGTTAAGTAAAGGATGGGTTTGGTTGAACCCCGAAATTTGCCAAATCAAGGTAAATCCGGTCCGCGGCGGCTCTTGATCGGCATACTCCTTCTCACCGTATTCCATCCCCGATCCCCTTTCCCTCAATCCCGGTTCGGAAACGTGGCTGGATTCGTTCTCGATCTCCAGGAACAGCAGTTGGCAGGGGTGGTGGTGTCTCTTCGCAACCGGACCATCGGAGTCGGGGAACGTGCCGTGATCACCGGCTCGACCGGAAAATTCCTCTTCTCCAACCTGCCCCCGGCCGAGGACTATCTTCTCCGTGCGTCTTTTTCCGGATTTGCCACCATCGAGATCCGGATCGAGATCCGCCCCGGCCGGCGCACTACCCAGCACATCAGCATGCGGCCGGAAAGGGACCTGGCAGAGGTGATCGAGGTCGTTGGAAAAGGCAACATCGTTCAGCTCGAGGACACCACCACCAGCACCTCATTTCAATCGGAGTTCATCGAGGGCCTCCCGGTCATCGGCAGGGAGTACCAGGACGT
>JAPUIV010000004.1 GCA_027296665.1 Acidobacteriota bacterium
ATGCCGCAGTTGGGGTGGCAGCCGCACTTGAGGCTGCCGAAGTCCGCGTCCCCTCCATCGAGCAGGTCCTTGAGGTCCGAGAACGGGCCCGACGCCGACAGCGGGTACCAGTCGCGCATGGGCTCCGTGAGCCCGGTCTGCGCCTTCACGTCGTGAGCCAGGTGCGAGAGCGTGTAACGCTGCCGCTTGCGCGTCTCGTCGTCGATCTCCTCGTCACGTCCGGTGAAGGACACGGGCTGGAAGGAGATGGCGTTGATCTTGTCAATGTTCTCGATGCAGAACCGGATGACCGGGCCGATCTGGTCATTGTTGACGGTATTGATCACCGTCATGACCAGGGTGACGTCGATTCCCGCCGCCTTCACGTTCTCGATCGCCTTCAGCTTGACGTCAAAGAGGTTCCCGACCTTCCGGTGCTGGTTTTCCTCGTTGCCGACTCCGTCGAACTGGAGATACACCAGCCGCAGGCCCGCTTTACCCGCCTTCATGGCGAACTCGGGATCCTGGGCGAACCGGATGCCGTTGGTGGCGGCCTGAACGCTCTCGTAGCCCACCTTGCGGGCATAGGCCACCGCTTCGAGGAAATGGGGGTTGATGGTCGGCTCCCCGCCGGAGAATTGCACCGACATCTGGCGCTTCGGTTTGATGGTGATGGAGTTATCCAGCAGCTCCTTGATGTCTTCCATGGTCAATTCATGCACGTAGCCGACCTGGTTGGCGTCCATGAAGCAGGGATCGCACATCATGTTGCAGCGGTTGGTCAGGTCGATGGTCAGGATCGCGCCCCGGCCATACTTGATGGTGGAGGTTCCATGGTCGTGAAGTTTGTCGGGAACCATGGCGAAATCCCTGCCGGGGAATCGCTCCTCGACCACCCGGAGAAAATCGGCATCCATCGCCATGATGTCGGAGAAGTGGCCGTGCTTGGCACAATCCTTTTCCATGTAGATTTTCCCGTCTCTCTTCACGATCTGGGCCTTGATCTCGCCAGGCGTTCCATCGACGAGAACTTTCCAGTTCTCCTCCCCCGACAGGATCTTGCCGCGCACCTCGATCACGCACTTGGGGCACAGGGAATCGGTTTCCCGCGGGAATCCGAGGGGAGGGAAGGTCCTCTCCTTGCTTTTCAGCAGGGGCGCCGGCGCCCAGGGAGGTTGAAACGTCCTGAATCGAACCCGCTTGTTGATCGCCTGGAAGGAATGCCAGGTAAGACTGGCCACCCCGGCAAGGGTTCTGCCGATCAGGTTCCTCAGATGGATCCGAAGATGCAGACCGCCGTTTCCGTTCGAGGAAGATTTCGGCAATTGCCTTTTGAGATCTTCCCTGGCGGGGATCACGACCGGGGAGACCCCCATGTTTGGGGTTTTTGAAGTCGGAAAGGGAGGGGGGGTCCCGTTTCCTGTATTCGTCCTCTCCACTTGTTGCATCTGATTGTCCTCCTCTTTTATTGTTCTTTGGCGATCCAGGGAATCGTCAGGAAACCAAGTTAGCCGGTTGCCGGGCCTCGACATGGATCCGCAACTGCTGAGCCGGCAGGAGATCGGAAAGCTTGATCCCCTGCAACCATTCGCGGGAACTGTGTTGAATCATTTCCAACGCTCCCCGGGCGGAGCAAGACCAGAATTTGGGGCATTCGCCCGGCACCGGGGCGGTGCACCTGTAAAAACAGATCGGCCCCTCCAGTGCCTCCAGGAGATCGGCGAGGCCGAGGGCTCCTGGGCTTCCTTTCAGGAAATATCCGCCGTTGGCGCCGCGTACGGCGCCGAGAATACCGGCCTCCTTGAGGCGGCACAGGATCCGGGCCAGATAGTTCTTGGGAATTCCGCAGTGCCGGGCGATCTCGTCCCGGAAACTTCTCCTGCCCACCGGCTTGGAGGCGATGTAGATCAGGGCCGCCAAGCCGTATTCGCCTTTCTTGCTGATCCGCAATCTCAGTCCCGATCCGGGGGTCACTTTACGACCCCCCCCCATCTGTGACAGCATATACTACCAAAAGAGTAATAAATATTTCAAGAGGTTTTTGTCAAGAAAAAAAATATTCAATGGCGGTCCATCGGCATGACGGAACGAATTCAGGCAGGCGGCCCGGCCCCCGATTTCGACTTGCTTTCGCCGCGGGGAAAGAAGGTGAAACTCAGCAACCTGGTTGGCGACAAGTTCGTGGTCCTGTACTTTTACCCCAAAGACGACACCCCCGGCTGCACCCAGGAGGCCCGGGATTTCGGCGCCCGCATCGGGGAATTCCGGGATCTGGGAGCGGAAGTTCTCGGTGTCAGCGTGGACAGCCTCGATTCTCACGAGGCCTTCCAGAAAAAATTCGAAATTCCCTTTCCCCTTCTGTCGGACAGCTATAAACTGGTTTCGAAAAATTACGGCGCTCTGAACGACAAGGGAACCATGGCGGACCGGGTTACCTTTCTGATCGGGAAGGACGGCATGATCAAGAAGGTATTCGACCCGGTAAACGTGGAGAACCACGTGGGAGATGTTCTCTCCGCCCTGACCGCCCTGAAATCTTGACGGGCGCGGGAAACAAATCGTGTTATTATCCGTGGATCCACGGGGTTGAAAGGAGCCAAAAATGCTGACGCGTTCTGAAAGAGCGACGGGGGATTGCGTCACCCTGATGCATTATGCCCGCAAGGGGATCATCACCGAGGAGATGGAAAGGGTGGCCGAACGGGAATCGGTCCCGATCGAAACGATCGTGAAGGGGCTTGCCGCCGGCCGCTTGATCATTCCGGCCAACATCCACCACAAAAACCTCGATCCGATGGGAATCGGCATCGAACTGCTGGCGAAGATCAACGCCAATATCGGCAACTCCGCCGTGACCTCGAAGATCCAGGAAGAACTGAAAAAGCTTCATACTGCCATCCATCATGGTGCCGACACGGTGATGGACCTCAGCACCGGAGGGGATCTGAACGAGATCCGGCAGGCGAATATCGACGCCAGCCCCGTCCCCGTCGGGACGGTCCCGATCTATCAGGCCGCGGTCGATGTGGACAAGGTGGAGGAGATCACCCCGGACCAGCTTCTCGATGTCATCGAGTTCCAGGCGGAGCAGGGGGTCGACTACATCACCGTTCACTGCGGGTTGCTGCTGGCCCACCTGGTGCACGTCAAGAAGCGGATCACCGGAGTGGTCAGCCGCGGCGGGTCGATCCTGGCCCACTGGATGCTCCACCATCGCCAGGAGAATCCCCTGTATACCCACTACGACCGGATCCTGGAGATCTGCCGGAAGCACGACGTGACCCTGAGCCTCGGGGATGGGCTCCGGCCGGGCTGCCTGGCGGACGCTAGCGACGAGGCCCAGTTCGCCGAGCTCCGGACCCTGGGGGAACTGACGGAACGGGCATGGCAGAAGGAGGTCCAGGTCATGATCGAGGGGCCGGGCCACGTCCCGTTCGATCAGATCCAGATGAATGTGGAGATGGAACAGGAGATCTGCCACGGGGCGCCATTCTACGTTCTGGGTCCGCTGGTGACCGACATCGCCCCCGGCTACGATCACATCACCTCGGCGATCGGCGCCACCATGGCCGGCTACGCCGGAGCTGCCCTCCTATGCTACGTGACGCCCAAGGAACACCTCGGGCTCCCCAACGTCGAGGATGTCCGCCAGGGAGTGATTGCCTACAAGATTGCCGCCCACGCGGCCGACATCGCCCGCGGCCGGCCGGGGGCGCGGGACCGGGATGACGCCCTGTCCCGGGCGCGGTTCCAATTCAACTGGGATGAACAGTTTCGCCTTTCCCTGGATCCCGAGACGGCCAAGCGGATGCACGACGAGACCCTGCCGGACGAATATTTCAAGACCACCGAGTTCTGTTCGATGTGCGGCCCCAAGTTCTGCTCGATGCAGAGCGCCTACCGGATCGATCGGATCGACGAAGTCCTGAAGGAGATCGAGGAAGAATCATCCATGGAACAGGCGGAAGCGAAGAATACCTGATCCCGCGGGGGAATCCGCCCATCAATATAGAGGAGTTCGAGGCATGCGAATCGGTTTTGGGTTGTTACTGGTGATGGCGACAAGCATGGCGTTTCCCCTCCTCGGGGAGGCTGCAGCCGAGAAGGAGGGAACGGTTCCCCCTTTGTTTAACCCGAAAGGTGAGGAAATGAACAAGACCGCTCCCGATCAGTTCCAGGCCAGGTTCGAGACCAGCAAGGGTGAGTTTGTCATCGATGTGCACCGGGACTGGGCCCCCAATGGGGCCGATCGATTTTTCAACCTGGTGCGGAACGGGTTCTTCGATGACGCCAGATTTTTCCGGGTTATCGCCGGCTTCATGGTCCAGTTCGGCATCAACGGCGATCCCAAGATCACCGGCGCCTGGTCCAGCGCGACGATACCGGACGACCCGGTGAAACAGGGCAATGGCCGCGGTCAGGTCACATTCGCCAAGACGGGCCAGCCCAACTCCAGGTCCACCCAGCTCTTCATCAATTTCCAGGACAATTCCCGTCTGGATTCCCAGGGATTCGCCTCCTTCGGCCAGGTCATCCAGGGGATGGATATCGTCGACAAACTCTATTCCGGATATGGGGAAGGCGCGCCGTCGGGCCGCGGTCCCGACCAGAATTTGCTCAAGGCGCAGGGCAACGAGTACCTGAAGGCAAAGTTCCCGGAACTCGACTACATCAAGAAGGCGGCCATTCTCGAAGAGCCGATTTCAGCCGAAGCAGCAAAAAACTAATCGATTGGGAAGTTTGGTGCCGAAGGCGGGATTCGAACCCGCATGCTTTGTGGGCGCCACCCCCTCAAGATGGTGTGTCTGCCAGTTCCACCACTTCGGCACGGGATGGGGGCGAAAGGGAAGCGATTACTCCGGGAATGAGTCGGCCGGATCGGGTTCCGGGGCCTCCTCGTCCAGCTCCTGGAAATCTGGAGGAGTGATGGGAATCACCGCCGGATCGGTTGGCGCTGAATCCTCCACTGCGGTGCTCTCGGGAAGCGCTTCGAATATCGAGGTTGGCTCCCTGCTCTCCAGGATTCCCAGCCCGAGAGAAGTCAACATGAAGAGGACGGCGGCGCCGGTGGTCATCTTGGAAAGGAAGGTCTGCGCCCCCCTCGTCCCGAAGGCGGTTTGACTCCCCCCGCCACCGAAGGCGCCGGCCAGATCGGCGGCCTTGCCGCTCTGCAGCAGGACGACCAGGATCAATATGATGCAGGCGCCGATATGTAACAGAAGTACAAATGTTCCCATACGTTCCTCGGTTTTTCAAACTCTTGAGGCTAGCATGATTTCCCGGGAAGGGCAATAGTAGTCTCCCTCTGGAACCGGGCGATGCGCGCGAAACTCTCCGCCTGGAGGGAGGCCCCCCCTACCAGGACCCCATCGATCTCGGGGCGGGCCATGAGGGTATCGACGTTTTCGGGAGTCACGCTTCCCCCATACAGGATCCGGATCGGGTCGTCCGCGGGAGGGGGAAACAGCCGCCGCAGGTCATCCCGGAGCCAGCCGTGGACCTCTCCGGCCTGTTCCACGGTGGCGGTCGTGCCGGTCCCGATCGCCCAGATCGGTTCGTAGGCGATCTCGATCCGGGCGGCCTCTCCGGCCGCCACCCCTTCCAGGCCCTTTAATAGGTGGGACCGGACCGTTGACCGGGTTCGTCCGGCCGCTCTTTCCTCTTCATTCTCGCCAACCGCGAGGATGACCCGCAACCCGCATTCCAAGGCCGCCCGGACCTTGCGATTCACCGTCCTGTCGGTCTCTCCGAAATGCGACCTTCTTTCCGAATGGCCCACCAGGACATACCGGCAGCCGGCGGCCCGGAGCATCGGACCCGAGACCTCCCCGGTGTAGGGGCCGGACGCTTCCCAGTGCAGGTTCTGGCCGCCCAGCTCGATGGCGGCATCTCCGATCGCCGCACCGATGGCGGCAAGAATGGGAAAGGGGGGGAGCAGAAGAACCTCGTTTCCGGAGGGGGAGCCGAGCCGGCCGGCGAGATCCTGGACCAGGGCGATCCCTTCCTCCGCCGTCAGGTTCATCTTCCAGTTGCCGGCGATCAGGGCAGTCTTGACGGGGCGATTGCCGGTCATGGTTTTTCGGTGAGGGCTTCGACGCCCGGCAACGGTTTTCCGGACAGCAGTTCCAGCGCCGCCCCGCCCCCGGTCGAGAGATGATCCATCCCCCTCTCCAGGTGGAATTTTCCGACGGCGGTGACCGTATCCCCTCCACCCACGACCGACAGGGCGGTCGATTCGGCGATGGCGGTTCCCACCGCCCGGGTGCCCGCGTCGAATGAAGGGTTCTCGAAGATCCCCATGGGGCCGTTCCAGAGAATCGTCTTGGCCAGCCCTATCTCCTTGCAGTAGTCCTGCACGGTGCGAGGGCCGATGTCCACTCCGGCCATCCCCTCCGGGATCGATTCGCCCGGTGTGTGAGTGGGCCGGGAATCGAACTGTCCCGCGGGTATGATCGTGTGATCGGAGGGAAGCCGGAATTTCACATCGGTCCGGCGAACGGTTTGCAGGAGTTCACCGGCAAATAAGACCCGGTCCTCCTCCACCGGCGAGTCCCCCGTGGCGACCCCGCGGCCTCGCAACAGGGTGTAGGACATCGCCCCGCCGATCAGGAGGGCGTCGACCTTGGAAAGGAGATTGGAGAGAAGTTCGACCTTTCCCGAAACCTTGGCTCCCCCGATCAAGGCGATGAAGGGCCTTTCCGGTTTGGAAAGAAGGCGGGAAAGGCAAAGGAGCTCCTTTTCCAGGAGCAGGCCCGCGGCCGCGACCGGCATGCGGCTGCAGATGCCCACCACGGAGGCATGGTCGCGATGGACGGTGCCGAAGGCATCATTCACGTACAGGTCGGCCAACCGGGCCAGGCCATCGGCGAACCGGGGATCGTTGGCCGTTTCCCCCGGATGAAACCGGAGATTCTCCAGAAGAAGTACCTGGCCGGCTTCCAGCTCCCGGGCCTGTTGCTCCACCTCTGGGCCTATGCAATCTTCCGCCGAGGCAATCTGTGAGGCGAGGAGTTCCGATAGCTTGGCCGCAACCGGGGCCATTCCCAACTCTTTCACTCGTTTCCCGCCGGGCCGGCCCAGGTGGGAACCGAGGACCAGTGCCCCTCCCTTGGCGAGGATCAATTCGATGGTCGGCAGGGCGGCCTGCAGGCGCGAGCTGTCGGCAACCTGTCCACCCTCCAGGGGGACATTGAAGTCGACCCGGAGGAAAACAGTCTTGCCGGTGAAATCGAGGTCCCGGACGGAAATTTTTGCAGGCATTGCAAGGCCTCGGCCGATGGTGAAGCGTCGCGAGTATAGGAGAGCGGGAGGAAGGGTGTCAAGAATGGTTTCTGGGGGGGAGGCCAATCGATATTGACCATCGGTTTTTTTTTCGATAGGATCCCTTTCCTTTCATCTCAACTGTGATTGTTTGCCGGAACCGCGGGGTGGCGATTTGAGAATCTTATTCGTGGTCCTCCCTCTGGCCGTTTCCCTTTTATCCTGCGCATCGGCAGGTTCCTCCAATGGGGAAGAGGTTGCGGAACCCCGGGAGCTGGAAACGGTCCGGTACGGCTACGTGAGGGTGGAGGGAAGGGAATGGATGGCGGTGGAACTGGCCGACACGCCGGTCAAGCGGGCCAGGGGATTCATGTTCCGCCGGGTGGAGCCCGGTGAGGCAATGCTCTTTCCCTTCGCGGTTTCCGCCCTTCATTCCATCTGGATGAAGAATTGTTTGGTCCCCCTGGACGTTATCTGGATCGGGGAGGATGGTACGGTGGTTCATATCGAGGAAAACCTGCCGATCTGTGAGCCGGATCGGCCCTGTCCCGGGTACCGGCCCCTGCAGAAGGCCCGGTTCGTTCTGGAACTGGCGGCCCATCAGGCCCGCCGGCAGGGGATCGAGTTGGGAACCCATCTGGAGATGGAAATCCCGGAAGATAACTGAATAAGTTGTTTTATTGCATATACTTACATAACCGAATTCCATGAAATACCCGTACAGTATCAGTTTTCTATTGACATTGCTTCTAACCTGTGGATAATAAAGGGTAATCCCTACCCATCAGGAGGTGTTTCGATGAAGTTTCTTTCATTTTACCTGGTCGCCGTCATGGTTGGCCTAGGAGGGTTTTTCCTGGGGATTCGATACCAGGCCCTCTCAGAGGATGCAAATGAAGTGAGGAATCTCGTTCGCCTCCAGGAATCCCGCATCGAGCGGCTCAACGAGGAAAACACCCATTTAAAGGAAGTGGTCGACAGGATGGGGACGGTGATCCGGCTCCGGGAGATCCTCCAGGGCAGCCGCTCCCTTCTGACCCGATCGACGGTAGAGGACCTGGCCGACAGCATCCATCTGGCCAGCCAGCGGTACGGCATCCGGCCGGAAATGCTTCTTGCGGTGATCCACACCGAAAGCGCCTTCATCTCCAATGCCATCTCCAACAAGGGCGCGATAGGCCTCATGCAGCTCATGCCCGCCACCGCCCGGGAAGTTGCCGGCGAGCTGGACATCGAATGGACCGGCAATCAGCTCCTCGAGAATCCCCAGTTGAATATCGAGCTCGGCGCCTACTACCTGAACAAACTCATGGATCGGTTCGATGATGTCGACATGGCCCTGACCGCTTATAATGCCGGTCCGAACCGCGTGTCCCGCCTTGCCCGTCTCGGCGTGGAAATGTCCGGCGAGTACACGGAACGGGTCCTGTCCGCGATGGACACCCTCTACTAAATCGAAAACCGAGACTGTCCCGGCGCGCGCGCCGGTCGCCCTCCCCAGGGGGCGGTGCTGGAGCAGGGAGCGAAGGGCAAGAAACAAGTGAGCAACGCTTCCTAGATCCGAATCAAGAATTTCCATTTCAGTGTTGTTGTCCTTTCCCGAAAAAACTCTCGCCAACTCAGGTTCCTTCCACCCGGACCGTTGACACGGTTCCCTCCCTGTGCTAGATTGGCCGCCTTTTAAGCAACTTAAACGGCTTTGAGAGAGTGAATTCCGATGGAAGGCTACGCTGCGGTCCTGATTTTCGTGATTGTCGGATTTGCGTTCGCCTTTGGAACGTTTTTCATCTCCTGGGTGGTCCATCCCCATAATCCGAACCCGACCAAACTTTCACCGTATGAGTGCGGTATCGAAGCGACCACACAGCCGCGCGACCGGTATTCGATCCGGTACTACCTCATCGCGGTCCTATTCGTCATCTTCGAGGTGGAGACCATATTCCTGTTTCCCTGGGCGGTGAAATATCAGCAGCTGGGGCTTTTCGGGTTTGTTGAAATGACCGTTTTCATCGGCATTCTCGTTGTCGGATACATTTATTGCTGGAAGAAAGGGGCGCTGGAATGGGTCTGATCGAAAATCGGTTCAGCGCCAACATTCTTACCACCACGGTGGATAAATTGTTCAACTGGGCGAGGAAATCGGCCCTGTGGCCGATGACATTCGGCCTCGCCTGCTGCGCAATTGAAATGATGGCCACGGGAGCCTCACGATTCGACCTGGACCGGTTCGGCGCGGGGATCTTCCGGGCGACGCCGCGCCAGTCGGATGTGATGATCGTCGCGGGCACGGTCTGCGAGAAAATGGGACCGATCATCAAGAGGTTGTTTGACCAGATGCCGGACCCCAAATGGGTGATCTCGATGGGGGCCTGTTCCACCTGCGGCGGCCCCTTCCCGACTTACAGCGTGGTGCAGGGAGTGGATCGGATCGTTCCGGTCGACATCTCGATTCCCGGTTGCCCTCCCCGGCCCGAAGCTTTGATGTACGGAATTCTCAAACTCCAGGACAAGATTGACAGGATGAGCATCGCCCGAAGGACTGCCTGAGTCCCGCATCGAGGTCCGCTGCCGATAGCCAGGTCGGTTCCATGGGGCGGGGATCTTGCGTTCGGTTAGGAAAATATGACCGAAGAAAACGATAAATCGGCAGGGAGTCCGCCAGAACCGGAAATCAGTTCTCCGGTCCTGGATCGTCTCCGGACCCGGTTCCCCGACGCCATCCGTGAGGTTTCCGCCCACTGTGGCGAGGTGGCGGTCCTCCTGAAAAAAGATGGATTGGCCGAGATCCTTCAATTCCTCAAGGACGATCCGGAAACCGATTTGAAATACCTTTCCAATCTCTGCGGGGTCGATTTCCCCGACCGGGAGGAAAGGTTCGAGATCGTCTATCACCTGTACTCGATCTCGAAAAACCACTTCATTCATCTCAAGGTCCGGGTCAGGGAGAACGAGGAAGTCCCAACCTGCAGCGCGGTGTGGCGCACCGCGAACTGGCAGGAACGGGAAGTGTTCGACATGTACGGGGTCCGTTTCCAGGGACACCCGGATATGACCCGCATCCTGATGCCGGATGACTGGCGGGGCCATCCGCAAAGGAAGGATTACCCCCTCGAAGGGTATGCCGATGCCCACATCCGGTATCGGGATCCGGACGAGAGATCCTATTCATGAGCCAATCCACCAAAATGGCGAAGACCGCGACCGGCCGGGCGCTCCGGACCCAGGATCTCGAGTTGAATCTTGGACCCCAGCACCCCAGCACGCACGGGGTTCTCCGGCTGAAGCTGCGGCTCGACGGGGAAACCATCCTCGAATGCAGGCCGG